>CAZIZD010000001.1:0-7513 GCA_964543615.1 uncultured Alcaligenaceae bacterium
TCGCCATCATCGCCGCGATCGTCGCGTTCATCATCGTGCTCGTGACCGGCACGGCCGGCATGTTCACCAATCGCGGCGGCGGGGTGTGGATCCCGAGCGGCGGCGGCGGATGGGGTGGCGGTGGAGGCGGCGGTGGCGGCTTCTCGGGTGGCGGCGGCGGCTTCGGCGGCGGCGGCGCCTCGGGAGGATGGTGACCATGGCATCGCTCTGGCGCCGCGCATTGCGGCACGTCATGACGGACCGCGCGAGCGTGCATCGCGTGCTGCCGGCCGCAGCGCTCGCGCGCATCGAGGCGGTCATCGCGCAGGGTGAGGCTCGGCACGCAGGCCAGGTGTGCTTCGCGGTGGAGGCGTCGCTGCCGGTGGCGCGCATCCTGCAGCGCGTGACTCCGCGCCAGCGCGCGCTCGAGGTGTTCGGGTTGCTGCGCGTGTGGGACACCGAAGGCAACGACGGCGTCCTCATCTATCTGCTGCTGGCAGATCGCGACGTCGAGATCGTCGCCGATCGCGGCATTCACGCGAAGGTGGGCGATGCCGCGTGGTCCGCGATCTGCAAGGACATGGAGCGTGCGTTCGGCGCGGGCCGTTACGAGGAAGGCGTGGAAGCCGGGATACGCGCCGTGAGCGAGCTGCTCGCGACCCATTCGCCGCGCGACGGCGGCGGACGCAACGAGCTTTCCGACAAGCCCGTGATCCTGTAGTCACGCGCCGCGGAGGCAGGGCCGCTAGTGATGCCCGCGCCCGTCGCCGTCCTCGGCGATGAGGTGCAGCGAATCCTGCTTCGTCTGGTTGTACATGTAGCGCCAGACCACGAGCAGCATGGCGGCCGACATGAACACGCCGAAGATCACGATTGCGCGGTTCACCGACGCTCCCGTGTAGCGCAGGTAGGCGTATAGGCCCACCATCACGAGGATGCCGATGTTCTCGTTGAAGTTCTGCACGGCGATCGAGTGGCCCGCGCCCATCAGCACGTGGCCGCGATGCTGCAGCAGCGCGTTCATCGGCACCACGAAAAATCCGGCGCAGCCGCCGATGATGATCATGAGCACGGCGGCGACGGGCAGCGACGTCACGAACACCATGGTGATCACGACGAGGCCCATGGCAACGCCCACCGGCAGCACCATCACGGACTGGCGCAGCGAGACGAAGCGCGCCGCGATCACGGCGCCCACCGCGATGCCCACGGCCACGACGCCCTGCAGGTACGAGGCCTGCGACAGGTCGAACCCGAGCGCCTTGCCCGCCCACGCGAGCACGATGAACTGGAGCGTGGCACCCGCGCCCCAGAACAGCGTAGTCGTGGCGAGCGAGATCTGCCCCAGCTTGTCGCGCCAGAGCAGGGTGACGCAGTGCGCGAACTCGCGGATCAGGTAGAACGGGTTCTTGCTGGGCACGCGGTGATCGACGCCGGTGTCGGGGATGAACCAGTTGAAGATCGCGGCTATCACGTAGAACACGGCGATGACCGCGATCGCGGCCTCGGGCGGCGTATCGATCCCGGTGTCGAGGTAGGGAAGGTCGAATCCCAGCAGCGACGTGGACACCTTCGAGCTCACGAGCAGCCCGCCCAGCAGTACCCCCAGCACGATCGACCCCACCGTCGTTCCCTCGATCCAGCCGTTGGCGGCGACCAGCTGCTTCGCCGGCAAAAGCTCGGTCAGGATGCCGTACTTGGCGGGGGAGTAGGCGGCCGCGCCGAATCCCACCACGGCGTAGGCAAGCAGCGGATGCAGAGAGAACAGCATGAGCATGCAGCCCACCACCTTGATTGCGTTGGTGATGAGCATGACGCGGCCCTTGGGCATCGAGTCGGCGAAGGCGCCGACGAGGGGCGCGAGCACGACGTACGAGACGACGAAGCACTGCTTGAGCGCCGGGGTCATCCACTCCGGCGAGTCGAGATCGTGCAGGAGGCGGATGGCCGCGATCAGGAGCGCGTTGTCGGCGAGCGACGAGAAGAACTGCGCCGCCATGATCGTGTAGAACCCGCGCTTCATGTCCTGGATCGGTTCCTGCTCGTGCCTTGCGGCCGGGGCGGCTTTGCCGCCAGATCAATGCTGGCTTTTGCAGCGGAGGCGCCGGCGCGTGCGGTCCCCGTGGTTATAATGAGTCGGTCGCGCGGCCCGGGGCTTTATACCACGACCGCCCCAGTTCCCCCGGCACCGATCGCACAACGCGCATCCCCAGAGAACCGACGCGCACCCCGGCCGCAATGTCCCGTCCGCTGTACGCCCAGATCAATCTCGCCGCGTTGCGCAGCAATCTCGCCAAGGCGCGCGAGAAGGCGCCGGGCGCCCAACTCCTCGCGGTGGTCAAGGCGAATGCGTACGGACATGGCCTGTCCCGTGTCCTGCCCGCGCTCGACAACGCCGACGGCCTCGCGCTCGTCGAGCCCGAGATCGCGTTCGGCCTGCGCGACAGGTACTCGCGGCGCATCCTGATGCTCGAGGGATTTTTCGCGGAGTCCGAGCTGCCGGAGTTCGCGCAGCGCAGGCTCGCCACCGTGGTGCACGATGCGGAGCAGGTGCGCATGCTCGAGAAGACCGTCCTGTCGCGGCCGCTCGAAGTCTTCGTCAAGGTCAACGTAGGCATGAACCGCCTCGGTTTTCGCCCCGGCGAAGTCGCGGGCGTGTGTCGGCGATTGGGCTCGTCGCCCAGCGTCGCGGCGCTGCGGCTCATGATGCACTTCGCGCGCGCCGACGAGGACGACGGCATCGAGGAGGCGATGGAGGTCTTCGACGACGCCTGCAAGGGGCTTGCGTATCCGCGCTCGCTCGCCAACTCGGCCGGTGTCTTCCGCTACGGCGAGGTGGGCGGCGACATCGTGCGTCCCGGTATCATGCTGTACGGTGCCTCGCCGTTTCCCTACGACACCGCGGACATGCTCGGATTGACGCCCGTGATGACGCTGCGCTCGACGGTCATCGCCGTGCAGGACTTGAAGCCGAACGAGAGCGTCGGGTATGGCGCCACCTACACCGCCTCGCGCGCGCATCGCATCGGCGTCATCGCATGCGGCTACGCCGACGGCTATCCGCGCCACGCGCCCAACGGCACGCCGGTGCTGGTGTGCGGCAAGAAGGTGCGCATGGCGGGACGCCCGTCGATGGACATGCTCACCGTCGACCTGACCGACGTTCCCGAGGCGCGGGTCGGCAGCCCGGTGGTGTTGTGGGGCGAGGGACTTCCCGTCGACGACGTGGCAAACGCCGCGTCGACGGTGGGTTACGAGCTCCTGTGCGCGGTCGCGCCGCGCGTGCCGTTCGTCACGAGCGAAGTGGGCGGCATCGACCTCGAGCTCTGAAGAGAGAGGAACACCGAATGTACATCGTCGTCACCGGCGCCGCGGGCTTCATCGGCTCGAACATCGTGCGCGGACTCAACGCGAAGGGCGAGACCGACATCATCGCCGTCGACAATCTTTCGCGCGCCGACAAGTTCCGCAACATCGTCGACTGCGAGATCGCGGAGTACCTCGACAAGGAGGAGTTCCTCGCGCGCCTGTCCGCGGGCGACTTCGACGACGACGTCGCGGCCATCCTGCACGAGGGTGCGTGCTCGGACACGATGGAGACCGACGGCCGCTACATGATGCGCAACAACTACCGTTACTCGCTGGCGTTGCTCGATCATTGCCAGAACAACGACATCCCGTTTCTGTACGCGTCGAGCGCATCGGTGTACGGCGGGGGCACGACGTTCGTCGAGAAGCGCGAGCACGAGTCGCCGCTCAATGTCTACGGCTACTCCAAGTTCCTCTTCGACCAGCACGTGCGGCGCGTGATGGACGAGCGCACGGCGCCCATCGTCGGCTTCCGCTACTTCAACGTGTACGGCCCGCGCGAGCAGCACAAGGCCCGCATGGCGTCGGTGGCGTTCCATTTCTTCCACCAGTACCGCTCGAGCGGATGCGTGCGGCTGTTCGAGGGATCGGGCGGCTACGCCGCGGGCGAGCAGCGTCGTGACTTCGTGCACGTGGCGGACGTCGTGAACGCGAACCTCGACTTCCTCGAGGCATCGCTCACGCGCTCCGATCGCTCGGGCATCTACAACCTGGGCTCGGGCCGCGCCGAGAGCTTCAACGACGTTGCGCGCCACGTGATCAACGCGTGCCGCGCGGTCAACGGCGAAGCGCCGCTCGACCTTCCCGATCTCGTGCGTGCGGGGGCGATCGAGTACACGGAGTTCCCCCCGCAGCTCGTCGGCAAGTACCAGAGCTTCACGCAGGCGGACCTGACCGCCCTGCGCGCGGCGGGTTACACCGCACCCACGACGGATCTCGCGCGAGGTGTCGCGAGCTACGTCGAATGGATGATGGCGCACGCCACCTGACCTTCCGTAACGTGAGCGCGTCGCCCACGTCGGGCGGCGCATCCACTCTCGGAGGGTTTCCATGATCAGGCTTGCAGTCACTCTCGCCGCAGCGCTCGCGCTCGCGTTCGTGTCGCTCACCGCCGTGCCCGCTTCCGCGGCGGTCAACATCAACACCGCCACCAAGGACGAGCTCATCGCGCTTCCGGGCATCGGCCCCGCCAAGGCGCAGGCGATCGTCGACTATCGCAAGCAGAACGGCCCATTCAAGTCCGTCGACGACCTGCGCAACGTGAAGGGCATCGGCGCCAAGCGCCTCGACAAGTTGCGCGCCGACATCACCGCCGGCGGTGCGCCGGCCAAGGTGGCCCAGGCAGCGCCCGCGAAGGGGGACGCCCGGCCCGTCGCAGCGTCGGCCAAGGGCGAAGTGCGCGCCGCGGAGATCAAGCCCGCGAAATAGAGTGCAGCCATACGGTTGCGAAGGGGCGGCGCGGCACATGCGGTATCGCTACAATGGCGGCCGCGCTCAACCCTGGAGAACCGCCATGTTTCGACGTATCGCGATGGCCATCGCGATGTTCCTGGTCTCGGCCTGGACCTTCGCTGCGGTCAACATCAACACCGCCACCAAGGAAGAGCTCGACGCGCTTCCGGGCATCGGCCCGGTCAAGGCACAAGCCATCATCGATTACCGCAAGGCGAACGGCCCGTTCAAGACGCCCGAGGACATCATGAAGGTCAAGGGCATCAAGGACGGCGAGTTCGGCAAGATCAAGGACCAGATCAGCGTGAGCGGCGCGACGTCCGCGCCTGCACCCGCGAAGGCCGAGCCTGCGAAGACCGCCGCACCCGCGGCACCCGCGCCTGCGCCCAAGGCCGAGCCTGCGAAGACGGCCGCACCTGCGCCGGCCCCCGCGGCCGCGCCCGCACCTGCACCTGCGGCGAAGGCCGAGCCTGCAAAGACGGCGGCACCTGCGCCCGCCCCCGCAGCGGCGCCTGCACCCGCGCCTGCCGCCAAGGCCGAGCCCGCCAAGACGGCCGCTCCCGCGCCGGCGCCCGCCGCGAAGGATGCGCCGAAGGAGGCGCCGAAGGACGAGAAGGCTAAGGCCAAGGAAGACAAGGCTGCGAAGGAGAAGGCCGACAAGGAGGCCAAGGCCAAGGCGAAGGAGGAGAAGGCCGCGAAGGAGAAGGCCGACAACGAGGCCAAAGCCAAGGCGAAGGAGGAGAAGGCCGCGAAGGAGAAGGCGGACAAGGAGGCCAAAGCCAAGGCGAAGGACGCCAAGGCCACCGACGCCAAGGCCACCGACGCGAAGCAGGACGCCCCCAAGAAGTAGCCGGCGGCTTTCACGCTGCATGCCCGCCGTCGTGGTCGCGGCGGCGGGCGATACAATTCCCCGGATGTACCCCACGCTTGAATCGACGATCGGCAACACGCCGCTCGTCCGCCTGCAACGCATGCCCGGCGACACGACCAACGTCGTGCTCGCCAAGCTCGAAGGCAACAATCCGGCGGGCTCGGTCAAGGACCGTCCCGCGTACTCCATGATCGCCGAGGCCGAGAAGCGCGGCGACATCAAGCCCGGCGACACGCTCATCGAGGCCACTTCGGGCAACACCGGCATCGCCCTCGCGATGGTGGCGGCGACGAAGGGTTACCGCATGATCCTGATCATGCCGGACAACCTCTCGATGGAGCGACGGCAGTCCATGACGGCGTTCGGCGCGCAGCTCGTCCTGGTCACGAAGGAGCAGGGCATGGAGGGCGCCCGCGATCTCGCCGAGCGGATGCGTGCGGAGGGCAAGGGCATCATCCTCGACCAATTCGCCAATCCCGACAATCCGCTCGCGCACTACCGCACGACGGGGCCGGAGCTGTGGCGCGACACGCAAGGCACGATCACGCACTTCGTCGCGGCGATGGGCACCACCGGCACGATCATGGGCGTGTCGAAGTTCCTCAAGGAGAAGAATCCCGCGGTAACGATCGTCGGTGCGCAGCCCGCGGAAGGCGCTTCCATCCCCGGCATCCGCAAGTGGCCGGAGGCGTACCTGCCCAGGATCTTCGACGCCAGTCGCGTCGACCGCATCGAGTCCGTGTCGCAGCAGGAGGCCGAGCAAACGATGCGCAGGCTCGCGCGCGAGGAAGGCATCTTCGCGGGCGTTTCCTCGGGCGGCTCGTGCGCCGTGGCGCTGCGGCTTGCCCGCGAGCTCCGCAACGCGACGATCGCGTTCATCGTCTGCGATCGCGGCGACCGCTACCTGTCCACCGGCGTGTACGGCGGCTAGGTCCCAGGACCTCCCAATGGTCCCCATCGTCGCGTTCGACATCGAGTGCGTGCCCGATCTCGCGGGCATCCGCAGAATCCACGACCTGCCGTCCGACCTGGACGACGCGGCGGTGGCCGAGTGGTTCGCGCAGAAGCGCCGCAGCGCGAGCGCGACCGGCAACGACTTCGCGCCGCATTACCTGCAGCGCGTGGTCGCCATCGCCTGCGCGATGCGCAACGAAGGCGGATTCCGCGTGTGGTCGATCGGCGAGGCGGAGGACTCGGAGGCAGACCTCATCCGCCGCTTCTTCGACGGCATCGAAAAGCTCACACCGCAACTCGTGTCGTGGAATGGCAGCGGATTCGACTTGCCGGTGCTGCACCATCGCGCGCTCATCCACGGCGTCGCGGCTTCGCGCTACTGGGACTGGGGCGATGACGATCGCGAGTTCAAGTTCAACAACTACCTCGCGCGCTATCACACGCGGCACATCGACCTCATGGACGTGCTGTCGGGCTACCAGCCGCGATCGAGCGCGCCGCTCGACGCGCTGTCGAGGCTCTGCGGCTTTCCCGGCAAGCTCGGGATGGATGGCAGCGAGGTCGCGGGAGCAGTCGCGCGCGGCGAGATCGCCGACGTGCGCAACTACTGCGAGACGGACGTCGTCAACACGCTCTTGCTCTACCAGCGATTCCGCCTGATGCGCGGTGAGGTCACTTCGGAGCAGTACGACGCCGAGATCGCGCTGGTGCGCGAGCGCATCGCCGCATCCGACGCGGCGCACTGGAAGGCGTTTCTCGCGGCACTGAAGCCTGACGGGCTCTTCACCGTCTCGCGCTGGCATTCGCCCACGGCGCCGGTGGAGATGGGACGGCTCATCGGCCAGGCCGTCGCCGCGCTGGCTGAGCTCGGCGTGGAGAATCCGCGCG
>CAZIZD010000001.1:7523-24501 GCA_964543615.1 uncultured Alcaligenaceae bacterium
CCCTGCGCGCGCTACTTGTGCGTGTGCGCCGTTCCCTTCGCGTTCTCGTAGTGCTCGCGCAGGAGATCGCGGCCGAAGTCCCCCGTGAAGTCGCGCCACACGGTGTGCACGTGGTTGCCGCCATCCTGGCTCGCGTCGTACTCGATGAGGAACAGCGGTCCCTGCACGCGGTAGTAGTGCGGCTTGCCGCGCTCGGTGGCGCCTGCCCAGCCGAAGCGGATGTTCGCGAAGCCGCCTTCCTGCACGCGTGCCATGCGCGCCTTCGCGAGCGCCGGCTCGAACGTGCCCGCATAAACCTCTACGAGCTTTGCGAGCCTCGCACGCTGCGCGTCGGTCATGGCCGACGCCGCGAGACCCGCGGGTTGCAGCGGATCGACCTTCCCCGCGTTGCCCGTCACGATGTCGCCGTACGTGCGCGCGTCGAACACCGCCTCGCGCGCCTGCGCCTCGGAAAGCGAGGCAAGGAGGGCGCGCGCCTCGTCCTCCTCCGCGGCAAGCACGCGCAGGCCCGCCTTGGGGCCGCGCGGCACTCGCGCCGGGTTGGCGCCCAGGAAGCTCGGCGTGTCGACCGCGAGCCTGTCGCCGGCGAGCGTGAAGTTGAGCGAGACGTGGTGTCCCTCGAAGCGCCAGCCCCAGGGCGCGGTCGCGCCTGGCGTTCCGTAGATCGTCAGGTGATAGCGCTCCGGGTCGCGCATGAGCCCGAACGTCTCCATTTCGCGCAGGACGAGCTCCAGCTCGACGATGTTGACCACCTTGCCATAGCCGGTGGCGGAGAGGGCTTCCTTGAGGAGTGCGTTCACGGCGTCGCGGCCCTGCGCATCGAGCTCCTTGAAGGCGACGCCGTTGCGGCTGCGCGGCGTGTAATGCCAGTCGGTGCGGTCGCGGTCGTCGAAGGGCCGCAGCACCTTCTCGCGCGCCGCGGGCGGGAGCGCGGCCAGCACGCGCTCGGCCGCCACGCGCATGCGCTGCGCGGTCGCCGCCGTGGCATGCGGGCCTTCGTGCGCCACTGCGCCGGAGGCCATCGCAATGGCAAGGGTGATCGCGGCGACGATGCGCATGACGCGCATCGTACTTGAGTTCGCGGCGGCGTTCAGGCGAGGAAGGGTACCGGCGCGAACCGGCCTCCCAGCGCGTCGCGCGAGTCGACTCGCCACCACCGCTCGAGCACCGTCGCGTACACGGCGTGAAAGTCGAGCGCATGGGCGGGATTGCCGTCGGAGGAGAGCTGCGCGAGATGGGGTGCGGCGCCATACATCCCGCCCCTGACCCGTCCGCCCAGTGCGAAGTGCACGCTGGCCGTGCCGTGGTCGGTACCGTTGTTCTGGTTCTCCTTCGGGCGGCGTCCGAACTCGGCGTACGTGAGCACGAGCGTGTCGTCCCACTTGCCTATCTCGGTCAGCGCCGCGCGCAGCGCGACGAGGCCGCTCGCCAGTTCGCCGAGGAGCCGCGCGTGCGTGGCCGGCTGGTTGGCATGCGTGTCGAATCCGGACAGCGTCACGCGCACCACGGCCACGCCCGAAGGATTGGCCGCGATGTCGCACGCGGTGCGTATGGCGTTGCCGAACGCGCCGGCAGGAAACTCCGTGACGAACGTCCTGCGGCCGGCGAGATGCGACGCTGCCTGCACGACGTCTCCCTCCACCTTCATGATGTGCGCGAGCGCCTTGTTGCCCGCGTTGGGGCCGGGTTGCGCAAGGCGTGCGCGGCGCATGAACTGCTCGGTGTCGGTGAGCGCGATGGCGCGCGTGCCGCCGCCGGTCAAAGGTCCGAGGTCGTTGGAGCCGATGACCGCGCCGTCGGCCGCGAACGTCGCAGGCACCGGCCGGGTCGCAAACGCCCGCGTGAGCCATCCTTGTTGCAGGTATTCGTCGCTCGCGCTCGCGGTGTCCCAGATCTCGATGGAGCGGAAGTGCGAGAGGTTGGGCGACGGATAGCCCACGCCCTGCAGCACGGCGAGCGTCCCGTCCTTCCACGATGCAGCGAGCGGAGCGAGTGCAGGATGCAGACCCGCGCGATCGCTGAGCTGCACGACGCTGTCGCGGGCGATGGCGATCCTGGGCCGCAGCGCGTAGTAGGCGGGATCGGCGTACGGAACGAGGGTGTTGAGGCCGTCGTTGCCGCCCTTGAGCTCCACGAGGACGAGGAGCCGCCTGTACTCGGCAGGCACCGCGGCCGCGGCCTCCAGGACGCCCGGCAGGGCGAACGCCGCGACGGTGGCGGAAGAACGCAGGAATGTGCGGCGATCCAAGGGGCCTCCTACTTGAGCTGGTACGCGGGGTCGAGCAGCGTCGCGCGGACGAACGCGAGCGCTTCGACGTCCGGCCTGGGACCTTCGGCGATCACCGGTGCCATCGGCAGGAGGAGCGCCTGCGCCGATTGCATCTTGGCGAGCGTCGAGTCGCCGGGCTGGCGCGCGATCCACGATGGCGCGTCGAATCGCGCGCTGCGCACACCGCGGTCCACGGCACGCGCGAAGCGCTCCGCGCGCGCCGCGTCCTCGCCGCTCGCGGCCGCGGGAGCCATCGTCATGGTCATGGGCGTCGTGTCGTCGATGCGCGCGATGCGATCGAGGAACTGCTTGCGGACCAGGAGCGAGTTGGTGTTGATCCACTGCTCGCCGCCGGGCCAGCCCTTGACGTTGGGCGGTGCGAAGAGGTTCTGGCCCATGCCCGCGGCGACGACGACGAAGGGTGTCGCTCCCGAGGGCGCGACGTCGAGCTGGCGCAGCGTGCCGACCACGAGCTCCACCGGGCTCTTGACCATCGTGCCGCGATTGCCCGCGTCCCAGAACGCATCGGTGAGGAGAAGCGCGCGCAGCGCGACCTTGATGTCGTAATCGCGGCCGCGGAAGATCTGCGCGATGCGGGCGACCTCGCGCGGATCGGGATCCACCGACACGAACTCGCGCCACATCTTGGCGACGATGAACTCCGACACCTGCGGCCGCGCGAGAATCACGTCGAGCACGGCGTCGCCGTCGAAGCGTCCCGAGCGGCCCAGCACCGTCTTGACGCCGTTGTCGTGCACCCCCGGACGGAAGAGATAGCGCCCGGTGTCGCGGTCGACGCTCCATCCCGTGAAGGCGCGCGCGGCCTCCTTGATGTCGGCTTCGGCGTACTGTCCCTCGCCGAGCGTGAAGAGCTCCATCACTTCGCGCGCGAAGTTCTCGTTGGGCTGGCCCTTGCGGCTTTGCGCGGTGTCGAGGTAGATGAGCATCGCGGGATCCTTCGACGCCGCGTGCAGGAGTTGGGCGAAGCTTCCGAGCGCATGTGCGCGCAAGGTTGCGTTCTGCTGGTACATGAGCCGTGACAGGCGCACCTTCTGCTGGCTCGACACGAAGTGGTTGTGCCAGAAGAGCGTCATGCGCTCGGTGATGGGCGAGGGCGTGACCAGCATCTCGTGCATCCACCACGCGCGAAGCTCCAATCCCTGGCGCACCTGCTGCTGCTGGAAGGCGCGCCGCTCCTCGGGCGTGACGCTCTCGCCGCGCGGATAGCGCAGCGCGGCCGGGTCGTTTGCGAAGGCCGGAGCCTGCGTCACGGCTTCCGTGCGCACGTCGCGCAGCACGAGATTGACGCCCTGCTCGCGGGTGAGTGCCGCGAACGCGCGCACCTCGGCATCGGTGGGGCCAAAGCCCGTGCGAACTAGGAGGTGCCGGGCGTCGTCGTATCCCATCGGCGCAGTGGCGGGGGCGGCCACGGCCGCCGACGCGACGGCGAAAAGCAACAACATCACGCGCATGACACCTCCTCCTCGGCTTCGACCCGACGCATCGAACAACGCGGAAGTCTGCGCCGATGTTGACGGCGCAGTTGTAGCGAGTTGTAACGAACGTTTACAGGCGGATCGTGCCGCGCCCGATCTCGATGACGCGTCCCGAGACGCGGATTTCGCGCTCGCGCGTGACGACGAGACCCAGGCGGCATGGCCGCCCGACGGCCTCGCCCTGGTCGATCGTGAGCTGCTGGGGCAGCGGCGCGCCCGTCGCGAGCAGCCAGCCGCCCAGGTTGGCGCATGCCGAGCCGGTGCCCGGGTCTTCGATCATCGCGCCGTGCTTGGGGAAGAAGAAGCGCGACAGCACGTGGTCCCCTTCGCGCGCGAAGACGTACGCCATCGAGCGCTGGCCGTTGCTTCCGTGGACCTCCATCGCGTCGGCGCGCGGCTTGGCCCGGCGCACGGCGTCGAACGACGCGAGCGGCAGGATGAGCTGGTCCGACCCGGTGTCCACCCACAAGGGCGGATCGAGGAGATCGGATTCCGCGAGGCCCAGCATGGCCGCGAGATCTGCGCGCCGCGCGGAGGGCGCGCGATGCTTCGGGGCGTTGGCCGAAAGCGTCCACACGTCGCCTTGCGCCTCGACGGGAATGACGCCCGCCTGCATCTCGAGCTCGACGCGGTCGCCCGCTTCGCGCAGGCTCCGCACGACGTGCGCGGTGCCGAGCGTGGGATGACCGGCAAAGGCCATCTCGAACGTCGGTGTGAAGATGCGCACGCGCGCCGTCGCGCCGCCGGTGGGCGGCAGCACGAACGTCGTCTCCGAGAGATTGAACTGCAGCGCGAGCGCCTGCATGGTCTGTGTCGAGAGGCCGTCGCCGTTCTCGAACACGCAAAGCGGATTGCCGGCGAGCGGACTCTCGGCGAACACGTTGACGATGCGATACGCGTAGCTCAATGGTTTACCCTCCGCACTTCGTGCTGCGGGGCTGATTCGCCCTTGGGACGGCCCTGCGGGCTCAATGGACTTCCCTCCGCGCTGCGCGCTGCGGGGCTGATTCGCCCTTGGGACGGCCCTGCGGGCTCATGCGGGAATCCTCTCTCGTTCGGCGGTGGCCTCGATCACGCGATCGGCGAGGGCGCGCATCGCGTCGGGGGTTCCGGACGTGGCCTCGACGTCGAGTGCATCGACGCTGCGGGGGAAGTTCGCGACGATCGACCGCGAATACGTCGGGTCGTAGTGGCGCACGAGGAGCTCGCCGACGAGCGTGTCGAAATCGCCCTCGCGTGCCGCGGCGCTCCACCGCCCGATCGTCTCGTGGCCATGGAGCTCGACCAGCCGCGCCATCCGGTCGCACAGCGCATCCGGATCGGACAGAAAGTGCGCGTAGTCCTCCTTGAGCATCGCCACGCGCAGCGCCTGCGGCGTGTGCAGGCGCACGCATGGTGCGGCGCGCATCGCGCCGAGCAGCGTGTTGCCGAGCTGCACCGTGCCGATCTTGCGGCTCTCCGATTCCACGAATACCGGGCGCTGCGCGTCGAAGCGATCCAATGCCGCGACAACACCCGTGTCGAACGCCTTTTGCGAGGGCTGCGGGTCGACCGGATGGTCACCGAGCAGCGACCCCTTGTGGTTGGCAAGACGCTCGAGGTCGAGCACTTGTGCGCCCTGCGCATCGAGCGCGCGGAGCAGGCGGCTCTTGCCCGATCCGGTGAGGCCGCACACGACCACGAAGCGGAACGTGGGCGGCAAGGCGTCGAGTGCGGCCACGACGTGGCGGCGGTACGTCTGGTAGCCGCCTTCGAGCTGCACCGCGCGCCAGCCGATCTCCTTCAGCACGTGCGCAAGCGAGCCGCTGCGCTTGCCGCCGCGCCAGCAATACACGAGCGGTGCCCAGTCGCGCGGCTTGTCGCGGCAGTGCACTTCGAGCATGCGCGCGATGTTGCGCGCGACGATCGACGCGCCGTGGCGCTTGGCGGCAAAGCCCGACTCCTGCGCGTGCAGCGTGCCGACTTCCGCGCGCTCGCGATCGTCGAGCACCGGCCAGTTGACGGCGCCCGGGATGTGGTCGATGGCGAATTCGGACGGGCTGCGCACGTCGATGCGCTCGGCGTGCCCGCGCAGCGCGTCGATCCCGACCTTGGACGTTTGAGGCGGAATCATTTGCGCAGCAGCGGCTTCAACTGCGGCCACACGTTGTCGAGGAGGCGCGGCTGCGCCTGCGCCGTGGGATGGATGCGGTCGGACTGGAACATGGCGAGGTCCTCGCCGAAGCCCGCGAAGAACGACGGCACGACCGGCACCTTGCGCGCGGCGGCCACGCTCGCGAAGAGCTCCTTGAACTCGCGCGCGTACGCGGGACCATAGTTCGGTGGGACTTCCATCCCGACGACCAGCACCTTGGCCCCCGCGGCCTGCGAGGCCGCGACCATGGCGTCGAGGTTATCGCGCGTGGTGGCGAGCTTGCCGCCGCGCAGGGCATCGTTGCCGCCCAGCTCGACGATCACCACCGCGGGCTTGTGCTGCGCGAGGAGGGAGGGCAGCCGGGCGCGTCCTCCTGCGGTCGTGTCGCCGCTGATCGACGCGTTGACGACGCGATAACGGAAGCCTTCCGATTCGAGCCTGCTGCCGAGAAGCTGGACCCAGCCCTGACCGTTGGACAAGCCGTAGCCGGCGGAGACGGAATCCCCGACCACCAGCAGGACGGGCGCACTCCCCTGGCCCTGGGCGGACGAAAGAGGTGCAGCCGCGAGCAGGAGCCCGCAGAGGAGGGTACGCAACCAGTGGAGCATGTGCATGTCGAATTCTATCGTGCGCTATCGTGGGGCGTTCATGGCCCGGGGGCTTGTGCGCGGGGGCCCAAGCTACAATCCTTGGATAACCATGACCAATGCCATCATCCGTGCCGAGGCGCTCACCAAGATCGTCAAGAGCGGCGACGACCCATTGACCATCCTCGACGGCGTTTCGTTCGCGGTGGAGGCGGGGGCCAGCATCGCCATCGTCGGCGCGTCGGGATCGGGCAAGACCACGCTCCTCGGACTTCTCGCGGGACTCGACAGCCCGACGTCGGGCGACGTGCACATCGACGGCGAGGCGCTGTCGGGCCTCGACGAGGACGACCGCGCGGCGCTGCGCCAGCGGCTTCTCGGTTTCGTGTTCCAGTCGTTCCAGCTTCTGCCCGCGCTGACCGCGCTGGAGAACGTGATGCTGCCGCTCGAGCTCGCCGGTGCCGGTGACGCCGAAGGGCGCGCACGCACCTGGCTCGAGCGCGTCGGACTCGCCCGGCGCACGACGCACTACCCCCGCCAGCTTTCGGGCGGCGAGCAGCAGCGCGTGGCCATCGCGCGCGCGTTCGCGGGCGAGCCCAAGCTCCTCATGGCCGACGAGCCGACCGGCAATCTCGATGGCGCCACCGGCGTCGAAGTCGCGGACCTCATGTTCCGGCTCAATCGCGAGCACGGGACCACACTCGTGCTCGTCACGCACGACCTGGGCCTCGCGTCCCGCTGCGGCCGGCGCCTGTCGCTGGCGGCCGGACGCGTCGTCTCCGACGAATCCACCACGCTCGCGGCATGAGCCCGCCGGGCCGCCCCAAGGGTGAGTCAGGGCCGCAGCACGAAGTGCGGAGGTCAATCCATTGAACACGTTGCGACTGGCGGTGCGCCTGCTCCGGCGCGACTGGCGCGCGGGCGAGCTGCGGGTGCTCGTCGCGGCGCTGATCCTCGCGGTCGGCAGCGTGGGCACGGTCGGATTCTTCGCCGATCGCGTGAAGGGTGCGCTCACGACGCAGGCCAACCTCCTGCTCGGTGCGGACATCATGATCTCGGGCGATCGTCCGTTGCCCGAGACGCTGGCCGCGACCGCGTCGCGCAGCGGGCTCGTCACCACGCCGGTCATCCGCTTCAACAGCATGGTGCCGCCGTTGCCGGGCGCGTCTGCCGAAGCCTCGGCAATACTTACCGACGTGAAGGCGGTTGGCGACGGCTATCCGCTGCGCGGAAGCATCGCGCTTGCGGAAGAAGGCCGTCCGGAAGGCAGGATCACGAAGGACATTCCGAAGCGCGGCGAAGCCTGGCCGGACACGCGCCTCGCGGACAGGCTGGGTGCGAAGATCGGCGATCGCATCGCGGTGGGCGAGACCACGCTCACGGTGAGCGCGATCGTGCAACAGGAGCCCGAAGTCGCGGGCATCGTGTTCTCGCTCGGCCCCAAGCTCCTCGTCAACATCGGCGACGTTCCCGCGACCAATCTCCTGCAGCCGGGCAATCGCGCGACGTACCGCCTGCTCGTTGCGGCGCGCGACAGCGCGAGCAGCCTCGACGGCTATCGCGATTGGCTCGGCCGCGAGTTGAAGGCGGGACAGCGCGTGGAGTCCGTGCGCGACCTGCGTCCCGAGGTGAGGCAGACGCTCGAGCGCGCGGAGAAGTTCCTGGGACTCGCGGCCCTCGTCGCGGTGCTGCTCGCCGCAGTGGCGGTCGCGCTCGCGGCATCGCGCTACCTGCGCCGCCATCTCGATGCCGCCGCGATGTTCCGCTGCTTCGGCGCGCGCGTCGGCCAGACCCTCACGCTCTTCTTCACGCAGTTCCTGGTGCTTGGCGTGCTCGCCTGCGGCGCGGGGCTCGTCGTCGCGCTTGCCGGACAGCAGCTTCTCGTCGTGCTGCTGTCGGCCGTGCTCGGATCGGACCTGCCTGCGCCGACGTGGATCCCCGGGATCGTCTCGTTCGGCACTGGCATCCTCTTGCTTTTCGGATTCGCGCTGCCGCCGCTCGTCGCGCTCGCCAACGTGCCCCCGTTGCGTGTCCTGCGGCGCGACCTCCCGCGGCCGCGCGCGGGTGGCGTGCTCGCCTATGCGTTCGGTGCGATCACCATCGCGCTCCTGATCGCGTACCAGGCGCGCGAGGTGCAGGCAGGCCTCATCATGGTCGGCGGTGTCGCGGGACTGCTGGTCGCCGCGGCGCTGTGCGCATGGGGTCTCATCCAGATCCTGAAGAAGCTGCCGCAGCGTGGCGTCACGTGGCGCTTCGGTCTTGCCAACCTGCGACGCCGTGCCTTCGCATCGTCGTTGCAGATCGGGGCACTGGCCCTCGGGCTCATGGCGCTGCTGCTGCTCACGGTGGTGCGCGGCGATCTCCTGCGCAACTGGCGCGCGAGCCTTCCGCCCGACGCACCCAACCAGTTCCTGGTCAACGTGCTGCCGGAACAGGTGGACGACGCGCGCGCGCAACTCGCCAAGAACCTCGGCACGGACGTAACGTTCCGCCCGATGGTGCGCGGCCGCCTGGTCGAGGTGAACGGCGCGGCGCTCGACACGACAAAATTCGCCGATACGCGCGCACGCAGGCTCGCGGAGCGCGAGTTCAACCTGTCGTGGGCGCAGGAGCTGCCGAAGGGCAACCGCGTGTCGAGCGGCACGTTCTGGACGGCTGCGACGCCCGCGAGCGATGCGGGAATGTCGCTCGAGGACGGCATCGCCGAGACCCTTGGCGTGAAGATCGGCGACTCGCTCACGTTCGACATCGCCGGCAACAAGGTGAGTGCGAAAGTGACGAGCCTGCGCAAGGTGGACTGGGACAGTTTCCGCGTGAACTTCTTCGCGCTGTTCCCGCCGGGTCCGCTGGATCCGATGCCTGCGACCTACATCGCCGCGTTCCGCGCGCCCGACACCAATGGCACCTGGCTCGCGCCTCTCGTGCAGAAGCATCCCAACATCCTCGCCATCGACATCGGCGAGATCGTGCGGCAGGTGCAGGGCATCATGGATCACGTGTCGCGCGCGATCGAGTTCGTGTTCCTGTTCACGCTCGCGGGCGGACTGCTGGTGCTGCAGGCGGCGATCGCGGCAACGCAGGACGAGCGCAAGTTCGACGCCGCGATCCTGCGCACGCTCGGCGCCTCGCAAAGGCAGTTGCGCTCGGCGCAGGTGGCCGAGTTCCTGTTGCTTGGCGCGCTCTCGGGTACCGTCGCCGCGGCGGGCGCGACGGCCACGGGGTGGGCTCTCGCCGATCGCGTGTTCAAGATCCCGTTCGAGGCCAACCCCATGGTGTGGGTGTACGGCATCCTCGGCGGCGCGATCGCGGTGACCATCGCGGGATGGCTCGGCACGCGCTCGACCACGCGCCAGCCGCCTCTCGCGGTGATACGCCAGCTCACGTGATGGACGAGGCGAGCGCCGGAGAGAAGGTCTCGCCCTACCAGCTCGTCGGCGGCGACGCGGGCGTGCGTGCGTTGGTCGACGCCTTCTACGACCGCATGGACCTCACCGAAGCGTTCGCCGGCATCCGCCGCCTGCATCCCGCGTCGCTCGACGGATCGCGCGACAAGCTCTACTGGTATCTGTCGGGATGGCTGGGCGGGCCACCTATGTACGTCGAGCGCTTCGGGCATCCGCGCCTGCGCGCGCGGCACCTTCCATTTCCCATCGCCGAGAGCGAGCGCGACCAGTGGCTCGCGTGCATGCGCCTTGCGATGGAGGACGTGGGCATGAACGACGAGCTCGCCGAAGCGCTCATGAAGGCGTTCTTCGGCACGGCGGACTGGATGCGCAACCGCGGCTAGCGATCGCGCCCGGTTGCATGCGGCGCGATCGTTCGATCCGACCTTACTCCGGCTTGAACCCCGACGCTTTCACGATCGGTCCCCACTTCGCGTGGTCGTCCGCGACGATCTTCGCGAACTGGTCCGGCGTTCCCGTTGCGGGATCCATGCCGAGGCCCGAGAGCTTTTGCGCAACGTCCGGCGAGGTGAGCGCCTTGTTGATCGCGGCATTGAGCGTGTCGACGATGGGCTTCGGCGTCTTCGCGGGCGCGAAGAATCCGAACCAGCCCATGGCCTCCACGCCGGCGACCCCGAGCTCGTTGAACGTCGGCACGTCCGGCAGCGCGGTGGAGCGCTTGGCCCCCGAGCTCGCGAGCACCCTCACCTTGCCCGCGCGATGCAGTTCCGTGAGGTCGGCCAGCGCATCGATCGCACCGGCAACCTGTCCGGAAATCACGTCGCTCGCGTACGCCGCCGAGCCCTTGTACGGCACGTGGACCATCTCCACGCCGATGCCCTTGCCGAGCAGCACACCGAAGAAGTGGGGCAGGCTGCCGGCGCCCGACGTTGCGTAATCGGCCTTGCCGGGATTGGCCTTGGCCCATTGCGCGAACTCCGCCCACGTCTTGGCGCCACTCTTGGGACTTGCAGCGAACGCGAACTGGAACGTGGCGCCGATGGCGATCGGCGTGAAGTCCTTGAGCGGGTCGTACGTGATGTCCTTGTACACGTGCGGTACGACGGCCATCGGTCCGATGGGCATCACCATGATCGTGGTGCCGTCGGGCGCGGCCGACTTTACCGCCTCCGCGGCGATGCGGCCGATGGCGCCGGGCCGGTTTTCGACGATCACGGGTTGCCCGAGCGACGCGCCCATCTTCTCCGCGACGACGCGCGCGATGATGTCGGCCGTGCCGCCGGGCGCGAAGCCGACGATCACCTTGACCGGTTTGTCGATCTTGTCCTGTGCGAACGCTGGCAGCGCGAGCGCTGCAAAGATTGCGGCTGCGGCCGCGATTCCCTGGCGGATCTTCATGTCCTCTCCTCCTCTCGTGGGGCGTGACGTTAGCGCGCGGAGTATAGCCCCGCGGCTACTGCCGATACGACGGGTCCTTGCGGTCGAGCATGCGCAGCAGCGCGGCCCATGCGTTGGCCGGTGCCTTGCGCCCGGGACGCGAGAACTGTGCGGCGACTTTGCGCGCAACCTCGTGCGCAGGCTCGACCAGTTCGGCGCCGCCGGCCTGCGCCGCCACCTGGGCCTGGCACGCGCGCTCGAGATGCATCATGAGATCGAACGCGTCGTGCACGGTGGCGCCGCACACCAGCAGTCCGTGATTGCGCAGGATCATCGCGTCGTGCGTGCCCAGGTCGCGCACGAGGCGCGCCTGCTCGTCCATCTCGAGCGCGATGCCCTCGTAGTCGTGATAGCCGATCGCGTCGGTGAAGCGCATGGCGTGCTGCGTGAGCGGGAGCAGACCGCGCCTCTGCGCAGCCACGGCCAGGCCCGCGGTGGTGTGCGTGTGCATGACGCATCCCACGTCGTGACGCGCGCCGTGGACGGCGCCGTGGATCACGAAGCCGGCGTCGTTGATGCCGAGCCCGGTCGGGTCGTCGACGATGCTGCCGTCGAGCCGCACCTTCACGAGCGTCGACGCCCGGATCTCGTCGAACAGCAGGCCGTACGCGTTGATGAGGAAGTGCGCGTCCTCGCCCGGCACGCGGGCCGAGATGTGGGTATAGATGAGATCGGTGAGGCCGAAGTGCGCGGCGAGACGGTAGCACGCGGCGAGGTCGACGCGTGCCGCCCACTCGGCGGGCGCGATGGAGGCGGACGGGTCGCGGGTCATGGGCGCATGCAGTATAGTCGCGGGCTTCACTCGTCCGGAACGACATCGTGCGAAATCCCTTCCGCCTGATCGTCGCGGCGTGCGCCGCTCTTGCGACTTTTCCAGCCCTTGCGCAGGGCGCTGCGCAGGTTGCATATCCCACGCGTCCCATCAAGCTCGTGGTGCCGTATCCACCCGGCGCGCTCACCGACATCCTGGCGCGGGCGATCGGCGAGAAGCTCGCCGCCGCGCTCGGACAACCGGTCGTGATCGACAACAAGCCGGGCGCCGGCACGCTCGTCGGCGCCGAGTTCGTCGCGAAGCAGCCGGCCGACGGCTATACGCTGCTGATGGCCACCAGCACCACGCTCGGCATCAGCCCCGCGCTGTATCAGCCTTCCCCGGTGAACCCGGTGAAGGACTTCGCGCCGATCTCGCCCGTCGGGACGGTGAACTTCTTCCTCATCGCCAATCCGTCGTTCCCGGCGAAGGGCGTGCCGCAGATGATCGAAGTGCTGAAGGCCAATCCGGGCAAGTACAACTACGGCTCGGTGGGCAGCGGCAGCCCGCATCACCTGTTCATGGAGACCATCAAGACGCAGTACGGGCTGACGGTCCAGCACGTGCCGTACAAGGGAACGCCCGCGGCGCTCACCGATCTCCTGAGCGATCGCATACAGATCATGTTTTCCGACGCGACGGTCGCGGTGCCCAACATCGAGGCGGGCAAGGTGACCGCCCTCGGCACGTCTGCTGCGCGCCCGACCACGCTCGTCGCCAATGTGCAGCCCATCGCGGTCGCGATCGCGGGGTTCGACTGGCAGGCCTGGCAGGGGATCGTAGCGCCGGCCGGCACGCCGAAGGACATCGTCGCGCGCCTGTCGACCGAGCTGCAGAAGATCCAGGCGTCGCCCGAATTCCGCGCGCAGCTCACCAAGTTCGGCATGGAGCCCTTTCCGCCGACCACGCCGGAGCAGTTCGCCGCGATGATCGCGTCGGAGCAACCGCTGTGGATGAAGGCGATCAAGGAGTCGGGCGCCAAGGTGGAGTGACGGCATTCGACGCAAACAGGAGAAGCAAGTGGCCAGTCCCGTCATCGACGTACACACCCACGTCCTCACCGAGGCGTGGTTCTCGCTCCTCAAGGAGCACGGCAGTCCGCGCTACACCGTGAAGGAAGTGCGCGGGGGGCTGCGCGCGATCCACCTCGACGGGGCGCCGTTCATGACGCCCGTGCCGCCGATGTTCGACTACGACCTGCGCTTGAAGACCATGGACGAGTGCGGTGTGGACGTGTGCGTTGTGTCGCTCACGTGCCCGAACGTCTACTGGGGTGGGCCGGACATCAGCCTCAAGGCCGCGCGCATCATGAACGACGACACGGCTGCCGCGCAGACGGCGCACCCGTCGCGCTTGCGCTGGTTCGCGTCGCTGCCCTGGCAGTACGAGGGGCTCGCGCTGGCGGAGCTCGATCGCGCCATCGCGGCGGGCGCTTCCGGCGTGATGGTGCTCGCCAACATCGGCGGCGTACCGCTCACCGACCCGCAGTTCGCGAAGATCTGGGAGGCGATCGACGCCAAGGCCTTGCCGGTGCTCGTGCATCCGACCGCGCCGCCGGGGGTGGGCGAGATGGACATGTCGCGCTTTCAGCTGACCGCGTCCATCGGCTTCACCTTCGACACGTCGCTCGCGGTTTCGCGCATGATCTACGACGGCTTCTTCGAGCGCTACCAGAAGCTGCGCATCATCGCGTCGCACGGCGGCGGGGCGTTGCCGTATCTCATCTCGCGCATGGACCAGTGCTTCGACAACATTCCCGCGTGCCGCGAGAAGATCGCACGGCGACCGAGCGAGTACCTGCCCGCCATCAGCGCCGACGCCGTGGTGTTCGCGCCCGAGGTTCTCGACCTGTGCGTCAAGGTGTTCGGCGCCGACAACGTGATGTACGGCTCCGACTACCCGCACACCATCGGCGACATGCCGGGCTGCCTCGCGCGCGTCAATGCGCTGCCCGACGCCATCCGCGACAAGGTCCGCGGCCGCAACGCGGCGCGCGCCTTCCGCTTCTAGATTCCGTTCCGGTAAACCGCGCGCGCCTCCCCGCCGGGGGGAGGCGCCGGTTCGCCCTCGGCCCCCGGTTTTGCGCGGACTCGTACAGATTGCATAGAATTGCAGTCATAATGTTTGTTTTGCACTCAATCGTCTCGTGCACACGTTCTCGGACAGCCTCGCAGTGGCCGCGGGCCTTCTCGCGCATCTCGATCCCAAGCTGGTCGCGATCGTCGAGCTGTCGCTGCGCGTCAGCCTGACGGCGACCCTGCTCGCCGCGTGCATCGGCCTGCCCCTGGGTGCGGCGATCGCCGTGGGGCGCTTCCCCGGACGCCGCGCACTCACCGTCCTGCTCAACACCTTCATGGGCTTGCCGCCCGTAGTGGTCGGTCTCGTCGTGTACCTGTTGCTCTCGCGCGCGGGTCCGCTGGGATCGCTGGGGCTCCTGTTCACGCCCGGCGCGATGATCGTCGCGCAGACGATCCTCATCGCGCCCATCGTCGCCGCGTTGTCGCGACAGATCGTGGCCGACGCGTGGGGGGAGTATCGCGAGCAGCTCACCTCGCTCGGCGCGAGCACCGGCAGCGCGACGCTCACGCTGCTGTGGGACACGCGATTCTCGCTCGCCACGGTGCTGCTCGCGGGGTTCGGACGTGCGGTGGCCGAGGTCGGTGCCGTGATGATCGTCGGGGGCAACATCGAGGGTGTCACGCGCGTGATGACCACCACCATCGCGCTCGAGACGAGCAAGGGTGATCTGCCCCTCGCGCTCGCGCTTGGCATCTTGCTGCTCGCCATCGTGCTGGTGCTCAATGCGGTCGCGTCGCTCGTGCGCGGCTGGGCGGTCGCCCGCTATGGATGAGCCGAGTGCGACACCGGAGGCTGGCCTGCCCATTCGCTGCCGGGGTGCTGAGGTTGTGCACAACGCAACGCGTCTCGTCGGCGACATCGACCTCGTCATTGAGCGCGGGACCTTCACGGCCGTGCTCGGACCAAACGGCTCGGGCAAGAGCACGTTGCTTCGACTGCTGCACGGACTCGCGCGGCCGGCGCGCGGCACGATCTCCTGGGGCAAGCACGACGTGCGTCCACGGGGACAGGCGATGGTCTTCCAGCGCGCGGTTGTGCTGCGCCGTTCCGCCGCGGCGAACATCCGCTACGCGCTTCGCCTAGCCGGTGTCGACGGCGCGGAAGCCGAAACGCGCATCGCGGAGGCACTGGCCGACGTCGGACTGCGCGCCTTGGCCGGTCGTTCCGCGCGCGTGCTGTCCGGGGGCGAGCAGCAGCGCCTTGCCCTGGCGCGCGCGTCGGCGCTGCACCCCGAAGTGCTGTTCCTCGACGAGCCGACCGCGAGCCTCGACCCCAAGGCCACGCGCGCCGTCGAGGACATCGTGCGCGACATTCACGCGCGCGGCACGACCATCGTGATGAGCACGCACAACCTCGCCCAGGCCAAGCGGCTTGCCAGCGACGTGGTCTTCCTGTCCGAAAGCCGGCTCGTCGAGCATTCGCCGGCCGCAGGGTTCTTCCAATCGCCGCGCACCCGAGAGGCCGCGGCATTCCTCGAAGGAGAACGAACATGATTCGCCGCCACTTCCTCGCACTTGCGGGCGCCTTGCTGCTCACCGGCACCGCGCTCGCCCAGGACAAGTTCATCGTCGTGGCATCGACCACATCCACCGAGCAATCGGGGCTCTTCGCGCACCTCCTTCCCGCGTTCGAGAAGGACACGGGCATCAAGGTGCGCGTCGTGGCATTGGGCACGGGTCAGGCGCTCGACCTCGGGCGTCGCGGCGACGCCGACGTCGTGTTCGTGCACGATCAGCCCGCGGAGGAGAAGTTCGTCGCGGAGGGATTCGGCGTCGCACGCAAGCCGGTCATGTACAACGACTTCGTGCTGGTCGGACCGAAGGGCGATCCCGCGAAGGTTGCCGGCGGCAAGGACATCCTCGAGGCGCTGCGCAAGGTGGCCGGCGCGCAGGCCACCTTCGTATCGCGCGGCGACAAGAGCGGCACGCATGCGGCCGAGCTTCGCTATTGGAAGGACGCCGGCGTCGATCTCGATGCGAAGAAGGGCCCCTGGTACAAGGATACGGGCTCCGGCATGGGGCCCACGCTCAACACCGCGTCGTCGATGAACGGCTACGTGCTCACCGATCGCGGCACGTGGCTCTCGTTCAAGAACCGCGGCGATCTCGGAATCCTCGTCGAAGGCGACAGGCGCCTCTTCAACCAGTACGGCGTGATCCTGGTCAATCCGGCCAAGCATCCGCACGTGAAGAAGGACCTGGGCCAGGCCTTCATCGACTGGGTCACGGGACCGCAGGGACAGGCGGCGATCGCGAGCTACAAGATCGGCGGCGAGCAGCTCTTCTTCCCGAACGCCAACGGATGAGACTCGCCCATGCCGCGATGCTCGCCGCCGCCGCGCTGCCCTTGATCGCGGCCGCGCAAGCCCCGCTGGAGGTGTACGGGGCGGGGAGCCTGCGTGCCCCGCTCACTGCCATCGCCGCGGACTTCGAGAAGGCGAACGGACGAGCCGTGAAGCTCACCTTCGGGGCGTCCGGACTGTTGCGCGACCGCATCGCCGGCGGCGAGGCGGCCGACGTGTTCGCGTCGGCGAACATGGAGCATCCGCAGTCGTTGACCGCGGGCGGATGGTCGCGCGCGACCGTTGCGTTCGCGCGCAACGAAATCTGCATGCTTGCGGCGAAGCGCGTGCCGGTCTCGACGGACAACGTCCTCGACGTCATGCTCGACCCGCGTTGGAAGCTCGGCACCTCCACGCCGAAGGCGGATCCATCGGGCGACTATGCGTGGGAAGTGTTTCGCAAGGCCGACATCCTGCGCC
>CAZIZD010000001.1:24511-36926 GCA_964543615.1 uncultured Alcaligenaceae bacterium
CCCCGGCGCGTTCGCCACGCTCGAAGGCAGGGCGCGCACGTTGACGGGCGGGCCGCAATCGCCGCCCGCGCCGGCCGACCGCAGCGTCTACGCGATGCTGGTGACCGCGGGGGAGGCCGACGTGTTCCTGACCTATTGCACGAACGCCCGGCAGGCCGTCGACGAGGCGCCTTCACTCGCGCTCGTGCGCCTTTCCGAAGGCCTGCGCGTGGCTGCCACGTACGGCCTCGCGGTGCGGACGGATGCGACGCCGGCCGCACGCGCCTTTGCCGACCACCTGCTCTCGCCCGTGGGCCAGGCTACGCTCGCGCAATTTGGATTCGCGCCGCCTTGAAGCTCACCCGCGAGCTCACGTGCGCCTGCCTCGTGGCGCTCGCGTCGGCGGCAGCCAACGCACAGGTCGCGATTACCGACGCGACCGGCCGTTCGGTGAGCGTGCCGCGCGAGGTTTCCAAGGTCTACGCCGCGGGCCCTCCGGCCTCGGTGTTCGTGCTTGCGCTCGCGCCGGGCAAGCTCGCCGGTTGGACACGCGCGCTGCGGTCCGACGAGTTGCCGTTCCTTCCGCCGGAGGTGGCGAAGCTTCCCGAGCTCGGTCGCCTTACGGGACGCGGTAGCACGGCGAACGTCGAGGTGCTGATGGCCACGCGCCCCGACGTCATCGTTGACCTGGGCTCGACGTCGCCGACGTACGTATCCCTCGCGGAGCGCGTGACGCAGACCACCGGCATTCCGTACCTCCTGTTCGACGGCCGGCTGAAGGACACGCCACGCATCCTGCGAGAGCTCGGCCACGCGATCGGCGCGAAGGAGGAGGGCGAGTCGCTCGCGGTCTACGTCGACACGACGCTGGCCACGATTGCCGCACGCATCGCGGCGATTCCCGAAACACAGCGGCCGCGCGTGTTCTACGCGCGTGGTCCCAATGGATTGTCGACGGCCCCGCGCGGATCGCTGCAGGCTGAAGTGCTCGACCTCGCCGGCGCGCGCAACGTCGCGGAGCCGCCGCCCGGCTTCCCCGGCAATCTCGTGACCGTGTCGCTCGAGCAGGTGCTGCTGTGGCAGCCGGACGTCATCGTGACGATCGATGCCGCGTTTCCGGCGGCGGTGCGCGCGCGTCCCGAGTGGCAGGCGGTTCCGGCGGTGAAGAACGGACGCATCTACGTCGCGCCCGAGCTGCCCTTTGGCTGGATCGATGCGCCTCCCGCGCTCAATCGCCTGCTCGGCCTCGAGTGGCTCGTGCGCATCCTGCATCCCAAGGTATTCACGGAGCCACTCGGCCCGCGCATCAAGGAGTTCCACACGCGGTTCTACCATCGGACGCCGACCGACGCGCAGGTCGAGTCGCTGTTGCGCGCGGCGGCCATCGCGCGCTGACCGCATGAACCGTCCGGCGGTGGTCCTGATCGTATCGTTGGCGGCGACGATCGCCCTTGCCATCGTCGCACTCGGGGTGGGACGTTACCCCATCGGAGTGGGCGACGTGTTGCGTGCGCTGGTCGATCGCTCGCAAGTAGCCGAGGCGGTCGCGCAGGTCGTGTGGAACGTGCGCCTTCCGCGCATCGGCGGTGCGCTCGTGGTTGGCATGGCACTCGCATGCGCGGGTGCGGCGTTCCAGCAGATGTTCCGCAATCCCCTCGTCGCGCCCGATACGCTCGGCGTCTCGGCGGGCGCTGCGCTCGGCGCGGTGGGCGCGATCTTCATGGGACTGTCCGTCGTGGCCATCCAGGCGCTCGCATTCGGCGGCGGACTTGCAGCCGTCGCGCTGGTGTGGTTCGTCGCGTCGCGCATGCGCGCGCTCGATCCGCTCGTCACGCTGATCCTCACCGGCATCGTCGTCGGGGGCCTCGTCGGTGCGGGCATCTCGCTCATCAAGTACCTGGCCGATCCCTACAACCAGCTCCCGGCCATCACGTTCTGGCTTCTGGGAAGCTTCGCGAGCTTCGGGCGGCAGGACCTGGTCGCCGCCGCGATTCCAATCGGTCTCGCCGTCGCCGCACTGTGGCTCGTGCGCTGGCGCGTCAACCTCCTGACGCTCGACGACGACGAAGCGCGTGCGCTCGGCGTGCCGGTGACGGCATTGCGCGCCTACGTGGTCTTTGCCGCGACCCTCGCGACCGCCGCGGCGGTCGCGGTCAGCGGTATCGTCGGATGGGTCGGCCTCGTGATTCCTCATTGCGCGCGGCTGGTGGTCGGAGCCGAGTTCACGCGACTGCTGCCGGTCTCCGCCGTCTTTGGCGCCGCCTTCATGCTCGCGGTGGACACGCTCGGCCGCACGATGGCCGCAATCGAGATTCCACCGGGCATTCTCACCGCGCTCGTGGGGTCGCCGGTGTTCGTGTACCTGCTTGCGCGCGTGCGCAGGATCGACTGATGCTTGCGGTGCGCGATCTCGCCTTTGGCTACGGCAGGCGTGTCGTGGGCAGTGGCATTGACTTCGTGGTCGAGCGCGGGCAGGTGCTCGCAGTGCTCGGTGGCAACGGGTGCGGCAAGACCACGCTGTTTCGCACGCTGCTCGGCCTGCTGCCGGCGATCGAGGGTCGCATCGAGCTCGAAGGACGCGACCTCGCGGCGTCGGGCGCGTCGTTGCGCGCGAGCCACTTCGCGTACGTTCCGCAGCAGCAGGCGCCGTCGTTCGCCTTCACGGTCACGGACGCAGTGCTGATGGGCCGCGCCGCGAGGATCGGCTGGTTCGCGCAGCCCGCGCCCGTGGACCGCGCACGCGCCGTCGAGGCCATCGAACGCGTCGGCATCGTACGGCTCGCGCAACGCCCCATGAACGAGATCTCCGGCGGCGAGCGGCAGCTCGCCCTGATTGCGCGTGCCCTCGCCCAGGGGGCCGAAGTCCTCGTCCTCGACGAGCCGACGGCCAACCTCGATTACGGCAACAAGCTGCGCGTGCTGCGTGAGATGGAGCGCCTGCGCGCGGACGGATGCACCATCCTCTTCTCGACCCACGATCCCGACCACGCGCTCGCGCACGCGGATCTCGCGCTGCTGCTCGCCCAAGGCCGCATGCTCGCGATGGCGCGCGCCGCGGATGCGCTGACCGACGAAACCCTGACGGCGCTCTACGGCGTGCCGGTGCGCGTGATGGACGTGGCGGGCACGCGGCGCGTCTTCCCCGTCACGCGTTGAACACGATGCGTCCCGCGTCCGTCACGTCGTAGCCCCCGAGCCGCGACGCGTGTTCGCGGAACTCCGATGTACGCGCGAACGCGAGCAGCGCCTGCATGGCCGGCTCGAAGTAATCCCGCCGCCGGAGGACGAGGTCGAACCTTTCGTTTGCTAGCGGCACGAAGTCGAGGCCGTGCGCGCGGGCCGCGGCCTCGATGGCGATGCCCGCGTCGGCGCGGCCTTCATGGACGGCCGCTGCTAGATCGGTCTCGGCGAGCGCGGGCTTGCCGGCGATGCGCAGCGCCGCGGGCGCAAGCCCCGACCGCGCCGCAAGATGCTCCAGCAGGCGCTGGCTGCCCGAGTCCGGCTGGCGCACGACCACGCGCGCCTTGCGCTTCGCGAGATCGGCGACCGAGCGCAGCCTCAGCGGATTGCCGGGCGCCACCACCAGGCCCTGCGAGCGCTGCGCCCACTCGATCACGACGACATCCGCGCCGGGCATCGCGCTCCTGACGAGGGGAACGTTGTACTCCCCGGCGTCGTCGAGCCAATGCATCGCGGCCACGGAGGCGTCCCCCTGCGCGAGCCGGGCGAGACCCGCGCGCGATCCGCACGCCAGCACCGCGAGGCCGCTCGCCGATTCCCGCGCGGCCCATTCAAGCAACGGGTCGTGACTGCCCGCCACGATCGCCGGTGCCGCCGCGCGGGCCTTCACCGGCGCCGTCGACTTCGACGCGAGCCACGCGTCGACTTCCGCGCGAGGGAACAGGAGCTTGCCAGTCGCGCGGACGTGCGGCAGTGCGTTCTTGCGCACGAGATCGTAGATGCGCCGCTCCTTGAGGCGCAGGTACGCCGCGACCTCGCGCGTGTCCATCATCTCGGACGGCGGTGGTTTCATTTTCCCGAGAGGATGGACTCGCGCGAGAGGAGACGCGCGACCGCCGCCAGCGCGATCGCGATTACGAGCACGGGGATGACGTACGACATGGCGACTTGCGCAACGTCGAGTGCCTCGCCGCGCAGGGCCTGCCGCAGCAGGGTGTACTGCCCGGAGATCGGCACCAGCACGAGCCACGGCGGCTCGCGCTGCTGTAGGAAGAGCTGCACCGCCGGCACCAGGGACACGACGAACATGAGCACCGACACGTTGGCCTGCGCCTCCTTGAACGTGCGCGCCCGGGCGCCCACGTAGAGCAGCACCGCGGGAATCATGAGCACGATGGGCAGCAGCACGACCAGGAACCGCCCGAACTCGCGCGGGCCGAACAGGAACGGGATGCCCACCGGCGGCAATGGCGCGAACGAGAGCGTGAGGTAGAAGCCGCACAACGTTACCGCGACGACGAGCGCGTTGAACGCGCACACGGCGATCCACTTGCCGGCCACGAGCTCGATGGGCCGCGCGGGGGTGGTGAGCAGCGGCTCGAGCGACTGCCGCTCGCGCTCGCCCGCGGTCGTGTCGAGCGAGACCGCCATGCCTCCGATCACCGAAGCCAGGAGTCCGTAGAAGGCCACGAGGAAAAGCACGATCGCGCCCGACTGCTGCGGCGTCGCGAGATCGTGATCCTCGATCATGAGCGGATCGCCCACGCTCGGCGAGACGCCGCGCAGCAGCAGGCGCTGGGTTCCCCACACGCGGTTGTACGCGCGCAGCAGCGACTCCGCCTGCCGGATCGAGGCTTGCGCGCGGTCCCGCGAGCGATCGGAGACCAGGCGGACGCGGCCCTGCGAGCCCTCCGCCACGTCCTTGGCGAAGTCGGGGTCGACCACGAGCACGACGTCGAGCTCGCCCGCGCGCACCTTCGCCTCGTAGTCGGCCGGGGCCTGCGACAGCGTGACCTGGTTGCGCACGAGGAATGCCTCGAGCGCGGGCGCACCTGCCAATCCCACCGTGGCAAGCTTGAGATCGCGC
Source organism: uncultured Alcaligenaceae bacterium (assembly GCA_964543615.1). Taxonomy (GTDB): domain Bacteria; phylum Pseudomonadota; class Gammaproteobacteria; order Burkholderiales; family Casimicrobiaceae; genus VBCG01. Next base: position 29,538 of record CAZIZD010000001.1, read on the forward strand.
GCGCGATCCGCCTGGCTCGCCATCAGGTTGAAGATGAGCATCAGGAACACGGGGCCCGCGGCCACCGCGGTGAGCAGCGACACGATGAGCGTGCGGCGGTCTCGCGAGCTGTCGACCAGCTCCTTGCGCGCCACGGCGAGGATGCGGGAGAGACTCATGGGGCGGGGCGACGATGGATCAAGCGGCGAGTCCCTCGCCGGTGCCGAGGAGCGTGACGAACGCGTCCTCGAGCGTGGAGGCACCGCTCCACGCCATGAGCTCGGCCGCGGTCCCGTGCGCGATCACGCGGCCCCCGCCGAGGATCACGATGCGATCGCACAGCGCGGCCACTTCCTGCATCACGTGCGACGAGAAGAGGAGGCAGCGCCCGGCGGCGCGCAGGGCGCGCAGCTGCTCGCGCAGCGCGCGCACGCTCATGATGTCGAGACCGTTGGTGGGCTCGTCGAGCATGATGGTCGACGGGTCGTGCACGAGCGCGCGCGCGATCGCAACCTTCATGCGCTCGCCCTGCGAAAAGCCCTGCGCGCGGCGATCGGCGAGCGGCGCGAGTCCGAGGGTCTCGATCAGTGCGTCGACGCGTGTGTCGAGCGCCGCGCCCGCGAGGCCGTGCAGCGCGCCGTAGTACCGGATGTTCTCGCGGGCCGTCAGGCGCGGATACAGACCGCGCGCGTCGGACAGGACGCCGATGCGCTCGCGAACGCGATAGCGGTCGCGCAGGACGTCGAGATCGTCCACCGATGCCGTCCCGGTGTCCGGCGCCATCAGCGTCGAGAGCATCCGCAGGAGCGTGGTCTTGCCCGCGCCGTTCGGACCGAGCAGTCCTGTGATCTCCCCGTCGGGGGCGACGAACGAGACGTCGCGCACCGCCTTCACCTCGCCCTTCTTGCCGAACGACTTGGAGACACCTTCGACGCGGATCATGGCTGCGACGCGAGACGGTTGGCAAAGAGGTAGGGCGGCACGCTCTTCTCGAAGTGCGCGATGCATGCGGGCGCGAGCTTCGCGGGGCCTGCCTCGTCGACGAACGTGGCGAGGAGCCGCGGGCCGCACGCGTGGAACGACACGATGTGACCGTAGCCGGGCGCGACGATGTGGCGGCTGTTCGCGAGATCCTTCGCCACCAGCGTCCCGTTGGCGGGCGGCGTCACGGGGTCCATGCCGCCGGAGAACAGGAGTGCGGGAACCGAGCTCTTCACGGGCTTCGCGAAGTCGGCGGGCATGGCGCCGCGCGGCCACACGCCGCACACGGCGATCGTCTGCTCGGCAAGCCGGCGCGCGGGCAGGTTCGCGAGCACCGACTGTGCGGCCTCGGGCGTGATGCGCGGCGCGTCCTCGGCGCACGTGACCGAGAAGTGCAAGGCGGGATTGATGCGCTCCGACTCGCGCGAGGACATGCTCGGGTTGGCCGCGAACAGCGGCCCGTAGTCCCCGCGCGCCGCGAGCGACAGCATCTCGGGCAACAGCACGGCGGTTTCGGGCGCGTACGCGGGCAGCTGCAATGCACCAAGCACCACGTCGAACGTCATGCGCACGCGGCGGGTCTGCCCGGTGCGCGGATCGACGATGTCGACCTCGCGTCCCTCGGGGCCGCTATCGGCGAGCGACTTCTCGATTTCGCGCAGCGTCGCCGCCGGATCGGGATGCGCCTTCGCACAGGCAGGCGAGGCCGCGCATGCCTTGAAGATCGCGTCGAGCGCGGCCTGTCGCGAAGGCCAAACGTCGAGCGGAATGATCATGCCCGGAGGTGCCACGCCATCGAGCACCATCGTGCGGACGCGATCGCCGTGCGTGCGCAGGTACTCGAGCGCGACGCGCGTGCCGTAGCTGCCGCCCCACAGGTTCCAGCGCGGATAGCCCAGCGCCTCGCGCATCGCTTCGAGGTCGGCGATCCAGGCCGTGGTCGTGTACTGCGCGGGATCGACGCCCTTGCCGGTCAGCTCGTCCACGCAAGCCTTCGCGCGCGGCAACGGGTCGGGCTCGAATGCGTCGGACTCGCGCGGCTTGAAGGCCTCGCACAGGAGCGGCGAACTGCGTCCCGTGCCGCGCTGGTCGATCAGCACCACGTCGCGCGTGCGGCGCAACTCGGCGAGCCGTGCCGCGAAGGGTGCGAGCGTCGAGGCGGCCTGGCCAGGCCCGCCCGCGAGGATCACGAGCGGATCGTCCTTGGGCGTGACGGTATTCGCCGGCAGCACCGCCGCGAAGATGGAGATCTTGCGACCGCCGGGCTTCGTCCTGTCCTCCGGAACCTCGAGGGTTCCGCACTGCGCGGCCGTCGGGAGGTTGGGCAGGCGGCACTCCGTGAGCTTGAGGCTGCGCTTGCCGGCCGTATCGCTGCCGCAAGCGGCAACGACCAGCGCGAGAAGGACGACGAGACTATGCCGCATGGAGCACGATGGTAGCAAACGCGCGAGCTTATACTTCCTGGATGAGACCGCAGGGCTGCCCCAGGGGCGAATCAGCTCCGCAGCGCGAAGCGCGGAGGATAGTCGAGTGATCCGGCAGGAACTCGAAGCGGGCATCGTCACCGATTTCTCCGACCGGCTGACTTACGGAGGATACCTTCATCTCGACGCGCTGCTCGGCGCCCAGCAGCCGTTGTCGGGCGCGGACGGCCAGACGCCGCGTCACGACGAGATGCTGTTCATCGTCCAGCACCAAGTCTCCGAGCTCTGGATGAAGCTCATGATCCACGAGCTGCGCGCGGCGATCGGCTTCATCCGCGCCGACGCGCTCGAGCCGTGCTTCAAGATCCTCGCGCGCGTGAAGCTCATCCAGAAGCAGCTCTTCGAGCAGTGGGCCGTGCTCGAGACGCTGACGCCTTCCGAATACGATGCGTTCCGTCCCTTCCTCGGGCACTCGTCCGGATTCCAGTCGGCGCAGTACCGCGCACTCGAGTGCCTGCTCGGCAGCAAGCACGCGGCGGCGATCGAGGTGTTCCGTCACGATCCCGCGACGTTCGGCACGCTCGACGCGCTGCTCCATGCGCCGTCCATCTACGACGAGTTCCTGCGGCATCTCGCGCGCCGTGGCCTGCCCGTGCCGCCTTCGTGCGTCGAGCGCGATTTCACGCAGCCGTACGAGCGTCATCCCGACCTCGTCCCCGTGTTCAAGACGATCTACGAGAACACGCGCGCGTGGTGGGACGCGTACGACATGTGCGAGAAGCTGGTCGACGTCGAGGAAGGGTTCCAGCTCTGGCGCTTCCGGCACATGAAGACCGTAGAGCGCATCATCGGGCACAAGACCGGCACCGGCGGATCGTCCGGCGTGCAATACCTCAAGCGCACGCTCGATCGGCCCTTCTTTCCCGAGCTCATCGACGTGCGCACCGTCATCGGACACAAGTGAGTTCGCAGGCTGGCCTCATGAGCGCTTCGCGCATCGAAGCCGCCGTTGCGGCGATGGGCGACGGCCCGCTGACGGAAGAGGGCATCGCGCGCCACGTGGCACCGCTCTTCTCGCGTGTGCTCTCGCATGGGCGCGATCGCGTGTACCTCGCCAACCACTCGCTCGGCCGGCCGCTCGACGCCACCGAGGACGATGTCCGCGAAGGTGTTGCCGCATGGTATGCGCGCATGGGCGGCGCGTGGGATGCATGGAGTGACGAGATGCGCGCGTTCCGCACGCGCCTCGCCACGCTCATGGGCGCGCCCCGGCACGACTGCGTCGTGCCCAAGACGAGTGCGGGGCAGGGCCTGCGCGCCATCCTCAACACCTACGACGGCGTGCCGCGCGTGGTGGCCACGCGCGGCGAGTTCGATTCGCTCGACGTGATCCTGCGCGAGTACGCGCGCCGCGGGCGCATCGCGCTCACGCTGGTGGAGCCGGCGGAGCTCGTCGATGCCGTCGCAGCCCCGGTGGATCTCGTTGTCGTCTCGCACGTGATCTTCAACACCGGCCGCGTCGTTCCGGAACTGCGCGACGTGATCGCGCGCACGCATCGTGCGGGCGGCCGCGTGCTGCTCGACGTCTATCACTCGCTCGGCGTGATCCCGGTCGACGTGAAGGCGCTCGACCTCGACTTTGCCGTCGGCGGCTCGTACAAGTACCTGCGCGGCGGTCCCGGTGCGTGCTTCCTCTACCTCGCGCCGCGCCATCTCGACGGCAGCCTGCGCACGCTCGACATCGGCTGGTTCGCCAAGCGCGATCCCTTCACGTACCGCAGGCCCGATCCGCCCGAGCTGGCCGAAGGCGGCGACGCCTTCCTCGAATCGACCCCCCCCGTGCTCACGTCGTATCAGGCGCGCGCGGGACAGGTGTTCACGCTGGCGGTCGGCGTCGCGCGTCTTCGCGCGTATTCGCTCGAGCGGCAACGGCGCCTGCTCGATGCGCTCGCATCGCGCGGGGTGAAGTCCGAGGGGGCGACGGAGGATCGCGGCGCTTTCCTGATCCTCGAGCACGATCGCGCCGAGGCGTGGGCCGATGCGCTGGAGACCCGCTGCGTGGTGGCGGACGCGCGCGGCCGCTACTTGAGACTATGCCCGGACCTTCTGACGACGGAGGGCGACATCGCTGTCGCCGCGGAGGCGGCGGCAAGGACGCAACCGCGCGGGTAGCCCCCCGCCTGCCCGGCTCGTGCCTGTAGAATGCCGCGCGCCGGTGCCGCTGTGGCGTCGCGTTCCCATCCCTTGGAAAGTCCCGTCATGAATCTTCAACGCGCTTCGCAGCGCCTCGTCGCGGCTTGCTCCCTCCTGGCGTGCACGACGCTCGCACCCTGCGCGGCCTATGCCCAGGGCGGCTTCGAGGCCTCCCCCGTCCTTTCGGGGACGGCCATCGCCCCCGCCGCGCTGCTCAAGGGGCCGTATCACACCGTCGCCGAACCGGTGCTGCTCGACGGGTACTTCGGACGGTTCGTCATCGAATCGAAGTTCGGCAGGTTCTCGGTCGTCGGCGTCAACATGCTCGCGGTGCGCGTGAACGAGCTGCAGGCCATCGCCACGCTGCAGGAAGTGCAGAAGAGCCAGGCGTTCCAGGACTCGCTGGTGCGCGCCGCGTCGGCCCCGGTGCAGCTCGTGCAGAGCGCCGTGACCAATCCAGTCGGCACCGTCGAGAACATCGGGCAGGGGATGGGCAACGTGCTCGGCCGCATCGGCTTTCTCGCGCGGTCGGGCGCGCAGACGATCTCCGACGCCTCTTCCGGCGGCGGCGCGGCGGGCCCCTCGAACCTGCCTCCGGCGCCGGCGGGCGAGCCGCTGCCACCGGCGTTCAACGGCGACCCGTTCGGCTACAACAAGGCGCGCCGCGAGTGGGCGCAGCAGCTCAACATCGATCCGTACACGTCCAACCCGGTGCTGCGGCCGCTCCTCGACAACGTGTCGACCGCGAGCTTCGCCGGCAGCTTTGCGATCAACACGGCCATCGGCGCGGTGTCGATGGGCGCGAACATGGTCGTGAGCTTCGACACCGACGTGCGCGACGCCGTCTGGAACCATCCGCCCGTGGACCTTGCACGCCAGAACGAGGCGCGGCTGCTGGCCATGGGGGTGAGCGGCCGCGTGACGCGCGATTTCCTTCGCAACCGCTGGTTCACGCCGTCGCTGCAGACGGCGCTCGTCATCGCGCTCACCAAGATGGGCGGCATCGCGGGGACGGAGTCGGTGATCGAAGTGGCCTCCCGGGTGCAGGGCGAGATGCACGTCCGCTTCCTGATCGAGTCGATCCGGATGCTGGGCCAGCACCAGGGCAAGGAGGGCCGGCTCGCTCGCATCACGATGAGCAACATGGTGCCGGTGGGCATCACCGAAGCCGGCACGCCGGTGGCCTCGGCGGCCATCGACTACGCGTTCTGGGACCCGAGTGCGGAGGCTTTCGCGCAGCGCAAGGAAATGCGCGGCAAGCGGCGCGCGCTCCTGATCTCGGGCAACGCGAGCGAGCTCGTGCGGCAGAAAATGGAAAGGGCGGGCGTGACGCTGCAGACGGGGCTGCGCCCCTGACACCGGGGCCAGCTACGCCCCCGCCGCGCGGATGATCAGCCGCACGGCAAATATCAGGGTGAGCACGAACACTGCCGCGAGCACGAGGCCCACCAGGATGACCTGGTGCGGCTTGACGGTGACCGCGTCCTTGCGCATGGCGGCGCCCTTGCGGATGCCGAGGAAGCTCGCGAACACGGTACCCACCACCTCGGGCAGGGTCGCGGTGCGGGGAGCCGGGTTGGCGGCCGGGACTTCGGGCGGGGCGGGGGGCGGTGCCGACATGTAAAAAAGCGTAGCACGGCGGGCAAGACCGGTTGAATTGCAGGGTTATTGCCCCATCTTTCTGTGCAAATCGAACTTTGCACGAGGATGCGCCATGCGCTTCGACAAGCTCACCACCAAGTTCCAGCAGGCACTCAACGACGCCCAGAGCCTCGCGCTCGGCAACGACAACGGCTTCATCGAGCCGCAGCACCTTTTGGCCGCTCTGCTGGCCCAGGAGGACGGCGGCACGACTTCGCTGCTCGCCCGGGCCGGCGTCGCCGTCCCGCGCCTCCAGGGCGCGCTCAAGCAATCCATCGAGCGCCTGTCCAAGGCCGAGGGCACCGGCGGCGAGATCACGCTGTCGCGCGACTTGAACAACCTCCTCAACCTCACCGACAAGGAGGCGGTCAAGCGCGGCGACCAGTTCATCTCGAGCGAGCTCTTCCTGCTGGCGCTCACCGGCGACAAGGGCGACACCGGCCGCATCCTCAAGGAGAACGGCCTCACGCGCAAAGCGCTCGAGGACGCCATCGAAGTCGTGCGCGGCGGCGGCAAGGTCGACTCGCAGGAAGCCGAAGGTCAGCGGCAGGCCCTCGACAAGTACACGATCGACCTCACGGCGCGCGCGCGCGAGGGCAAGCTCGATCCGGTCATCGGCCGCGACGACGAGATCCGCCGCACCATCCAGATCCTGCAGCGCCGCAGCAAGAACAACCCCGTCCTCATCGGCGAGCCTGGCGTGGGCAAGACCGCCATCGTCGAGGGCCTCGCGCAGCGCATCGTCAACGGCGAGGTGCCCGAGTCGCTCAAGAACAAGCGCGTGCTGTCGCTCGACATGGCGGCGCTGCTCGCGGGGGCCAAGTACCGCGGCGAGTTCGAGGAGCGGTTGAAGGCCGTGCTGAAGGACATCGCGGCCGACGAGGGCCGCACCATCGTCTTCATCGACGAGCTGCACACCATGGTCGGCGCCGGCAAGGCCGAGGGCGCGATCGACGCCGGCAACATGCTCAAACCCGCGCTCGCGCGCGGCGAGCTCCATTGCGTTGGCGCGACCACGCTCGATGAGTACCGCAAGTATGTCGAGAAGGACGCGGCGCTCGAGCGCCGCTTCCAGAAGGTGCTGGTCGGCGAGCCGTCGGTCGAATCCACCATTGCCATCCTGCGCGGCCTGCAGGAGCGCTACGAGATCCACCACGGCGTGGACATCACC
>CAZIZD010000002.1:0-35254 GCA_964543615.1 uncultured Alcaligenaceae bacterium
CCGCAGCGCGAGGAAAAGCAGGAAATGGAAGCCGAAGAGCCCACCGATGCCGAGGAGCAGCGTGGGCAGCGGCACGCGCCACTCGCGCCAGCGCATCGCGCCCGGCAGCGCGCCGAGCACCAGCGCACAACCCGTCAGGAGGAACGGCGGCAGGTGCGACAGCGCGAGGCCGAGCGCCGCGAGCGTGCCCCAGAGGAGGATGGCGCCTGCGGCAGCGAGGAGGGGTGTGATCGAGCGCACGGCCCGTCAGGCGAGCGCGATCTCGACACGCCTGTTGCGCTTGCCTTCGCTCTTGATCTTGAGCACGCGAATCGCGCCGATCTCCCCGATGTTGCGCACGTGCGTGCCGCCGCAGGGCTGCAGGTCGACGTCCGGAATGCGCAGGAGGCGCACGCGTCCGCTGCCGCGCGGCGGCTGCACGCTCATCGTCTTCACGAGCTCGGGACGCGCGTCGAGCTCCTCGTCGGTGATCCACACCGTCTCGGTCGGAATGCCGCGCGCGACGATGGCGTTGGTCTCGCGCTCGATCTTTTGCGCGTCGAGGAGACTCATGTCGATGTCGAAGTCAAGGCGCGCCTTCTCCGGCGCGATGTTGCCGCCGGTGACCGGCGCGACGACGACGCACGACATCACGTGCAGAGCGGTGTGCAGGCGCATGAGCGCGTAGCGGCGCTCCCAGTCGATGCGCAGGCCGACGACGTCCCCGATCGCGAGCGGGGCACCGGGCGCCACCATGTGCAGCACGCTGTCGTGGGCCTCGCCTTTGCGGGTGTCGGTGACCGCCACGGTGTCCCCGTTCTCGCGGATCAGCACGCCGATGTCGCCCACCTGTCCGCCGCCCTGCGGGTAGAAGATCGTGCGGTCGAGCGCGACGCCGCGCTCGTCGTTGGCGGTGACGCGGGCGGTAGCCTCGCGCATGTAGGCATCGTCGCGGAAGAGGAGCTCCGTAGGCATCGTGCGATTGTAGCGGTAAGATCCCCGTCTCTTCACGGATGCGCGAGGAACACCATGATCCGCAAGGCCCTGCCCCTTCTCGCACTTGCCGCGATGCTCGCGTACGTCGCCCCGGCGCAAGCCCAGCAAGCTCCGCGCGCGCGCGTCGTCATGCAGGTGAGCGACAACGACCCGGCCAAGTGGAACCTCGCGCTGAACAACGCGAAGAACGTCCAGGCGGACCTGGGTGCTGCGAACGTCGACATCGAGATCGTCGCTTACGGCCCGGGGATCGGGATGCTGAAGGCGGACTCGATCGTCGCGAATCGCGTCGGCGATGCAATGTCAGCGGGCGTCCGCGTCGTGGCGTGCGAGAACACGTTGGTGAACCAGAAGATCAGCAAGGACGACATGCTCCCGAAGATCGACTACGTGGCAGCCGGCGTCGTCGAGCTCATGCAGAAGCAGCAGCAGGGATGGGCGTACATCCGGCCCTGACGACTTGAAGCAAGCGATGGACGAAGGTCGAACAACGCGCACGATCGGATCGGGTCACCCCGACCGCTACCTCTCCGACGCCGAGGTCCGCGACATCGTGCGCGCAGGCCTCGACGCCATCGCGCCCGACGGCAAGCGCATCCTCTTCATCATCCCGGACGGCACGCGCACGATGCCCATGCCGCAGATGTTCGCGCTGTTCCGCGAGCATCTTGCGCACCGCGCCAAGGCGTTCGATTACCTGGTGGCGCTCGGCACGCACCAGCCGATGAGCGACCAGGCCCTCTCGGCGCACCTCGGCGTCCCGGTAAAGGACGGCCGCGCGGGTACCTCGCGTGTCTTCAACCATGAGTGGCACAGGCCCGAGACGTTCGCGACCATCGGCACGATCTCCGCAAGCGAGATCGCGCATCTCTCCGGCGGGCGCCTGTCGCAGGACGTCCCGGTCTCGCTCAACCGCCTCATCTTCGACTACGACCACATCGTCATCTGCGGGCCCGTGTTTCCGCACGAGGTGGTCGGCTTCTCGGGCGGCAACAAGTACTTCTTCCCGGGCATCGCCGGCGCCGAGGTCATCAACTTCACGCACTGGCTGGGCGCGCTCATCACCAACTACGAAGTGATTGGATCGGGCTACACGCCGGTGCGCGCGGTGATCGACCGCGCGGCGTCGATGGTGACAGTGCCCACCTCGTGCGCAGCACTGGTCGTGACCAAGGACGGCACCGCCGGTCTGTGGTTCGGCGACGCGCGCGACGCCTGGCGCGAGGCGTCCCTCCTCTCCTCGCAGCGGCACATCGTGTGGCTCGACCGCCCGATGAAGACGGTGCTGTCGATCATGCCCACGATGTACGAGGACGTCTGGACCGCAGGCAAGGGCATGTACAAGATCGAGCCGGCGGTGGCCGACGGCGGCGAAGTGATCATCTACGCGCCGCACATCCGCGAGGTCAGCGTCACGCACGGCCGCGTCATCGAGGAAGTGGGCTACCACACGCGCGACTACTTCACCGCGCAGCCCGAGCGTGGCGGTCGTCTTGGTCCGCGAGGCGACGTCGCGAAGTACCCGGGCGGTGTGCTCGCGCATTCGACCCACGTGAAGGGCATTGGAACCTACGACAAGGCCACGGGTGTGGAAGCGCCTCGCGTCACCGTGACCCTGGCCACGGGCATTTCCGAGGCGCGCTGCCGGAAGATCAACCTGGGCTATCGCGACCCCGCATCGATCGACATTGCGGCCTGGCAAGGCCGCGAGGACGAAGGCGTGCTCGTGGTGCCGCGCGCAGGGGAAATGCTCTATCGCGTGAAGCCGCGTTGAAGGGCCACGCCCGGGCGCGCGCTCAGGCCTTGATCTTCGCGCCGCACTTGCCGCAGAACTTGTCGCCGGTGCGCAGCGCGCCGCCGCACTTGCTGCAGAACGCGGCCACGACTTCGCCGCCCTTACGCCGCCACAGGAGCACGAGCGCGAGCACGCCTGCCAGCGCGAGTGCGGCGAACGCGGACATCGGCACCAGCCAATCGGGCGATCCGCCGGCAGGCATTGCGGGCGCCGCCGCAGGTGCGGCCGGAGCCTGCGCGGACTGCGCAGTGCGCAAGCCCTTGATGTCGACCGTCGGCCGCGCATCGGCCTTGCTGTACTTGACCGTGATCGGGACCGCCTTGCCTTGCGCAAGCGCGCCGAGATCGCCGGCGCGATAGGTGAGCCCGCCCGCGCCGGTCGACAGGTTCGCGAGTGCAGGCTCCGTCGTCAGGCCCTGCGCTCCCGCGGGCTCCTGCACCACGACGCTCGCGCGCTCGACCGCGAGGTCGCCCGGCCACGTGTACGTGAACGATCGCGCGGCATTCGCCGTCGACAAGGATTCGTAGAACTCGATGTGGAACCAGCGCGAGGGCGCTTCGAACCTGATCGTCGTGTAGCCGCCCGACGCGGTCTTCTCGTGCGTGAGGTTCAGCAGGCTGCCGTCGGCGGTCGTCGAATACGCCACTGCCGCGGGACCCTCCGGCGTCGCGGGCAGGCGCAGGGTCATGGACGCCGGCAGCTTGACGCCTTCGGCGATCGCCCCGCGCAGGATGACGAGCGCCGCGGGACGGTCGAACTCGGGCCAGATCTCTATCGACAGGTTCGCGAGCCGGGGCGCGTCCTTCGCCTGCCCCAAGGCGAGCATGGGGACGAGCAGCAGGGTGACGAGGGCGAGCGCACGGCGTGCGCGGCCGTGGGCGCGGAGCAAGGGTTCGGTGGGCATGGAAGGGGTCCTCGAGCGACGTGACTGTACCCGGTCCTCCGAGCGAACGCATCGGGGCGAAATCAAGAAACGCGGTTAATCGCGGGGTAATGCGGCGGGAGGAACCTGATACACGGTCGCGCGTGCGCGGAGGCAGGGGTCTCCGAGGGCGACGCGCCGACATCCAGGAGAATCCATATGAACCTTCGCAAGATGGCTTTCTGCGCGCTCCTCGTCGCGTCCGCCGGCAGCGCTGCCGCGTCCGCATCGACCTACCGCATCGCCGACACGGTGCGCGCCCTGGAAGCGCGCTATCCGGGCACGGTGGAGATGATCGAGCTCGACGACGCCGGCGATCGCCCCGCCCACTACCACGTCGACATGCGCTTCCCGCAAAGCGGGGTCGCGCGGCTCGACGTGGATGCCGCGACGCTCGCCGTCGCCTCCCGCGACCCGATGCCTCCCACACCGGCCCAGGTGCCGCTGCTGCACGTGGTGGCGGTGATCACGACCGCGATCGAGGACGGCCGCGTCGTCGCCACCCGGCTCGACTTCGGCAACGGTGCGCCCGCGCACTACGACGTCGACGTCGCGCTGCCGAGTGGCGCGCTCGCGCGCCTCAAGGTCGATGCGGCCACCGGCGCGATGGCCTGGCGGTCGCCGGCGATCGTCATGGAGTGAAGTGGGCCGGCCGCGCGCGGAACGCGTCTCACGCGCGCGGCGGGAACTCGAGGACGACGGTCAGGCCGCCATTGTCCGACGTGGAAACGAACGACAACCGGGCGCGATGCACTTCCGCGATGCGGCGCGCGATCGAGAGCCCGAGACCGGTGCCGGTCGCGTCGTTGCCGAGCACGCGATGGAACCGCTGGCCCAGCCGCTCGACTTCGCTGGCGGGCACGCCGGGACCCTCGTCGGCCACCGCGATGCGCGGAGCGCCGGCGTGCGCGTCCACGCGCACCTTCACCGACGAGTCCGGGGGCGAGTAGCGCACGGCGTTGTCGAGGACGTTGCGCAGCAGCACCTGCAACAGCCGCGGGTCGCATGCCGCGGCCACTGGGCCGTCCGCCGAGAGCTCGATGTCGATGCGCGTCGCGTGCGCGGTCGGCACGATGTCGGCCACCGCCGTCCGTGTCACCTCGACCAGGTCGCACGGCGCGAGCACCGCGCTCGATGCCGCGGGCTCGAGACGCGCGAGCGTGAGGAGCTGCTCGACGAGGTGCGTCGCGCGGTCGCAGCCCGCGATGACATTGTCGAGCGCGCGCACGCGGTCCGCCTCGTTGGCGGCGCTTCTCGCCACCTGCGCCTGCGCGCGAAGCGCGGCCAGCGGCGTCCTGAGCTCGTGCGAGGCATCGGCGGTGAAGCGCCTCTCGTTGTCGATGGACGCGCGCACGCGAGCGAGGAGATTATTGAGGCCGTCGACGAGCGGCGCGACTTCCGCCGGCACGCCCGTGGAGTCCAGTGCGACGAGATTGTCGGGAGCGCGGTCGCCGACGTCGCGGCCGATCCGCTTCAGCGGGCGCAGTGCGCGGTCGATCCACAGCCAGATCAGAAGCCCGAGCACCGGCAGCGCCACCGCGAGCGGCCACAGCAGGTTCTTCGCGATCTGCGCGACGATCTCCTCGCGCGCCTCACGCCGCTCTCCTACCTGGACCAGGAAGCGCCGGCCCTCGTCCCAGCCGCTCCACACGCGCCAGGCGCGGCCGCCGATCTGGGCGTCGCTGAAGCCTTCGGTTCGTGCCGACAGGCGCGCGTCGTTGGGCGCATTGGCAGAATGCAAGCGAAGGCGCTGCCCATCCTCCCAGAACTGGAATGCGACGCGACGCTCGTAGCGATGCAGCTGCGGCGAGTGCTCGATCTCGATCTCGCCGGACTCGCGGCCCGCCTGTGCGATGAGAAGCGACGCGGTCTGCGCGAGGTGCGCATCGAGGAGCTCGTCGAGCTCGTGACGTGTATCGAGGTAGCTCACGATGGCCGTCGCGAGCCACGTCGCGGCCACGGCGGCCAGCGTGCCGGCGAGCAGCCGCCTGCGGATCGAGCGCCGCCCCGCCGTTTCAGTCACCCGCCCCCTCCTTCACGAGGACGTAGCCGACGCCGCGCACGGTGCGAATCACATCGGGCGCGAGCTTGCGCCGCAGGTGGTGGATGTGCACGTCGATGGCGTTGCTCTCGACCTCTTCGCCCCACGCGTAGAGGCGCTGCTCGATCTGCTCGCGCGTGAGCACGCGCCCCGCGTGGCGCGCGAACTCGTGCAGAAGGTTGAACTCGCGCGCCTTGAGCTCGACGGTCTGGCCGCGGAAGCGCACGGTCCGCGCCGCGGGATCGATCGCAAGTTCCCCCACCTCGAGCACCGGGCTGGGCTCGCCGCGCGCACGCCGCACCAGGGCGCGCAGGCGCGCGGCCAGCTCGTCCAGATCCACGGGCTTCACGACGTAGTCGTCGGCACCGGAGTCGAGGCCGGTCACGCGGTCTTCCACGGCGTCCCGCGCAGTAAGAACGAGCACCGGCGCCCGGTCTCCGCGCGCGCGCAATCGCCCTAGCACGGCGAGGCCGTCCTGCCGAGGCAGGCCGAGGTCGAGCACCACCGCCGCGTACGGCTCGCTGCCGAGCGCGAGACTGGCCGCGACCCCGTCACGCACCCAGTCGACGTCGAAGCCACGCTGCCGCAATCCGGACTGCAGCGCGTCCCCGAGCAGGGCGTCGTCTTCAGCGACGAGGATTCGCATGCAGCGGCCCCATGCCCTCCGCCTCAGGTCCGCGCTTGTTGCCGGTGACCATGGCGACGACGAGGTTCTCGCGATGCAGGACGCTGCTCGCAATCACCGCGGCGACGTGCAGCGCGACGAGCGCGAGCAGCACCTCGGCCGCACCTTCGTGCAGCTCCTCCAGCGCGTGGCCGCCGGCATCGGCGTAGATCGCGTATCCGCTCGCCGCAACGACCGCGCCGAGCGTCAGCATCCCGACGATCGCCCATCCGCCCGCGGGATTGTGGCCGGCATGATGCTCCGGTGAAGACGTGAGCAGCGAGGCGAGGTAGCGCATCACCGCGCGCGGTCCGCGCAGGAAGGACGCGAAGCGCGCATGACCGCTCCCCACGAAGCCCCACACGAGGCGAAATGCGATGAGTCCGGCGAATGCGTAGCCGAGCGCGACGTGCAGGTCGCGCACGCGCTCCGATTCCGCCGTGAGAAAGGCGCCCGCGAAGGTCAGCGCGAGCAGCCAGTGAAAGACCCTGACCGGCAGGTCCCATACGCGCATTCTAGTCCACTCCTTTCGTCGTCACGTGCGCGGAATGCGCACGTCGTGCTCGTTGAATTGCCCGCGCTCGGCACCTGGGTGACAGGCCGCGCAATTGCCGGGACTCGCGACGCTCGCGCGGCGCCACACGTCGGCGCCGATTTCGGCGTGCTCCTTGCGGAACCAGCGCGCCTGCGTGATGCGCGTGGCCGTGGCGTCGTACCGCTTCTGGCCCGGCGCCGCGGCATTCGCCTCGAGATAGGCGCGAATGGCCGCAGCGCTCGCCGGGTCGATGCTCGCGTCGACGCCGAAGTGGCGATCGATGCCCTGCATCAGTGCGGCCCACGCAGGCGCCGAGAGAAGGCGCGCGGGATAGGCGACGTGGCAGCTTCCGCATTCCGCCGCATAGGTCGGATTGGTCGGCGCCGGCGGCGCGCGCTCGGCCGCGACCGCATCGAAGACCAGAAACACCGACATGGCCGTGCCCAGGATCCAGGCCGACACGTCGAAGGCGAGGCGTACTCGGTCCGTTCTCATGTCGGGCCTCATGGCTTCTGGGCGAGGAGCCAGGCGAGCACGTCGCCCTTCTCCTGCGCGGTGCAGGCACGGCCGAGCACGTCGTTGCAATTGCGCTTGAACCACTTCTCGACGACGGCCAAGTCGTTGAAGCGATCCGGATTCGCCGCCGGCGCGAGCGGCGCGATGGCTTTGCCCGTCTTGGCGTGCTTGCCGGCAACGGTCGGGCGCGCCGTATGGCAGGTCGCGCAGCTCCAGTCGTTGCCGTGCGTCGATTGGAAGAATCGCGCGCCACGTTCGGCCGAGAGGCCGGTGAACGCGCCAGCCTCCCGACGTGCTTCCTCGGCGTACAGGGTTGCGAGGCTCGTGGGTGTTGCCGCGGGTGTCGCCGCGGATGCGGCCGCGCATGCGGCCAGTGCGAGAAGCAAAGTGCAAGTTCGGATCATGGCGTCGGAAGTCGGTAGTTGCGACGCCTTCGATCCTGGACCGCCCGCATTAGCGGGCGATTAAGGAGGTGCTGGAGCGGGTGAAGGGAATCGAACCCTCGTCGTAGGCTTGGGAAGCCTCTGCTCTACCATTGAGCTACACCCGCGCAAGAGAATGAAATTCTACCCGAGCGCCCTCCCGAGCGCATCGTCGAGGGCGGGGATCGCCCCGGGCAGCGCAAGTGCCTGCGCACGCTGGCGGCACGCGCGAAGCTCGCCCGCATCGGCGTTGCCTTGCCCCGCGGCCGCCAGCGCGCGGGCACGCCGCACGTGGAACTCGGCCCACGGCACGCGTTCCGCCCGCACGAAGTCCTCGAGGGCGGCAGCCTGCCCCAGCACGCCCTCCCAGTCCCGCACGCGAAGCAACGCGTCGATGGCTTCGCGCCGGAACCAGAAGTGGCAATGGGCGGGCGTTCCCCGTGCGAGCGAACGCTCGCCGTCGGTGACGGCGCGGCCGACGCCGGCCTCGCCTTCCGCCATCAACGCGCGCGCGCCTTCAACGATGCCGCCGAAGAAGCGCTCGCCGATCGGCTGCATCTGCTCGAGCACGCTGCGCAGGAAGTCCCGCGCCCTGTCGCGCTCGCCGAGACTCCAGTAGGCATACACGAGAAAGAGCTCGTCGAACACGACGAACCGCTGCGACCCTATCTCGCGCGCATTGGCGAGACTGCGCTCGAGCGGCTCGACTGCGAGGTCGTATCGTCCCTGTACCGCGCGGACCATACCTTCGCACTCGTCAGCCATGACCTCGGCCCCGCGATGCCGGACCTTCCTCGCGATGTCGCGCACGGGATCGAGCTCCGCGATCGCCCCGTCGGCCGGCTCGAGGAACGCGTGCACGATGGATAGCATGCAACGGTTGTTGAGCGCGAAGCGCGTGAGTCCCAGGTCCGCGCAAAGCGCCGCGCAACCGGCGAACGCCGCGTACGAGGACTGCATGCGTCCGTCGGCATACAGGACGTCGGCGAGTCCCGACAGCGCGCGCGCTTCGCCCTCCTTGTCGCCGCTCGCACGCGCGCATGCGAGCGCCGTCGACTGCGCCGCGTGGGATGCCCTCGCATCGCCACGCGCGAACTCGAGACTGCCGCGAAGATAGGCCGCCCGCGCGGCTTCGCGCACGAGATTGCCCGCCTCCGCCAGCGCCTCGGCCTCGCGCACCGCTGCAAAGCCCTCGTTCATGACGCCGCCAGCGCGATGGGCAGCGGCCACGCCCAGCAGCGCGACACAGCGCTGCGCGTCGTCCTTCGCGTGCGACAGCGCGCGCTCGAACGCGGCCACCGAGGCCGGGAGGTCGCCCGCCTCGAGCGCCACGTCGCCTTCGAAGCGCGCGATCTCGAAGCGAACTTCGGACGGCGCAGGCAACTCCGCACCGCGCTTCGCGAGCGCAGCGGAGGCTTCGAACCGCAGCGCGGCCGCCTCGTTGCGCGCGGCGGCAAGATACGCTTCGGCTGCGCGCGCATCCTCCGCGAGATCGAGGTGCTTCGCGTGCAGCGCGAAGTCGCGTCCCTCGTACCAGGCGGCCGCATGCGTGTGCAGCGCGCGCCGCCGGCTGTGCAGCAGCGACGCGTAGGCGCCGTCACGGATCAGCGCGTGCACGAACGCGAACTTGCGCGCATCGGCCTCGTCGGCGCGCACCAGATCGCGGCCGAGCAGCGCGCCCGCGTCATACGCGTTGTCGCCCAGAAGGTGCCGCAGCACGTCGATGTCGAAGCGCTGCCCCACCACCGCCGCCGCCTGTATCGCGGCCTTGTCCGGGTGCGCGAGGCGATCGAGGCGGGAGAGCACAACGCTCTGGATCGTGGAGGGAATGACGCTGCCGGGGGCGGCGCCGTCGGCCCCGCTGCGCAGGAGCTGGGTCAGGAACAACGGATTGCCCTGCGCGCGCTCCACGCACCCTGCGGCGACGTCGGGATGGGCGGTGAGGAACGATCGCGCAAGCGCGAGCGCATCGTGCGTGGACAGCGGCGTGAGGTCGCACCGCTCGATGCCGACGTCGAGCGGCGGTGCCCCGAACGGGTCGCCCTCGCGCCGCGACGTGCACACCACGAGGAGCGGCACGTCGTGCGCGGCGTCGATGACCGCGCGAACGCCGGCCAGCACGACGGGTGTCGCCCAATGCAGGTCCTCGCCGACGATCAGCGTGGGCCGGCCGGCCGCGGCGCGCGACACCGCCTGCGCGAACGTGCGCACGCGACCCATGGCGCGCGTCGCGTTGTCCATCGCTTCGTACATCGCGGGATCGCGCTGGGCGATGCCGAGGATGTCCGCGGCGAAGGGCTCGTCCGCGGAGGCGATGCGGCCGGCGGCCACCGCGCGGTCGAGCGCCGCGCGCCGCTCCGCGCCCGCCTCGTCCATCGGCACGCCCAGGATGCTCGCGAGCACCGCGTGGATCGCGTCGCGTCCTTGCGCAGCACCGAAGTCGAGGACCGTGGACGTGAAGGTCGCGAATCCGCGGCTGCGCGCACGGGCGATCAACTCCTGCACGAGACGCGTCTTGCCCATTCCCGGATCGGCGCGCACGAGCCACGCCGCGCCGCGGCGCGTCGATGCGACGGCCTCCAGCAGCGCTTCGAAGCGCGCGACCTGCCCCTCCCGCCCCAGCAAGGGATGCGAGAGCGCGCTTTCGTCGCGCAGGGAGCGCAGCTTCCACACGGCCATCTCGCGCGCGAATCCGCGGATGGCCATGGTCGCGACGTGATCGGCCTCCACGGACGCTACACACTCGCGATGGACGTCGTCGGAGATCACCGTTTCGCCCGCACGTGCCACTTCGAGCAGCCGCGCCGCGAGGTTCACCGCGTCGCCCGTCACGGTGTACGTGCGATGGACGTCGCTGCCCGTGTCGGCGGCGACGACCTCACCGCTCGCGATGCCCACATGGGCCGTCAGCGCGCGCCCCATCTCGCCTTCCAGCGTGCGCATCGCTTGGTGGATGGACACCGCGGCCCGCAACGCGCGCAGCGTGTCGTTGCCGTACGCGACGGGCGCGCCGAAGAGCGCCATCACACCGTCGCCCATGTGCTTGTCGACGGTGCCGCCGCACTGCGCGATCACGCCATCGACCAGTTCGAAGTAACGGGTGAGCAGGCGGTGCATCTCCTCGGCACCGAGCTCGCTTGCAAGGCGTGTCGATCCCGACAGGTCCGCGAACAGGATCGCGACCACCCGCCGCTCCCCCGTCGCTGCCGGGGGAGCGCGGACCTGCGCCAGCGCCACGCCGCACTGCGGACAGAAGCGCGCGCCCTCGGGCGTGGGGGCGACGCACTGCGGGCAGGGCGTTCCCGGGCTCATGGCCGGATTCTGTGGTATGGTGACCTTCGACGCTAGGGGTCCTGGATCGCTCGCAAAGGCCGCTCCGGGTGAGATGAAACCCTTGGAACCTGATCCGGATAATGCCGGCGCAGGGAAGCGTGAAGCGACCGCCCTTCCCACTCCGCTTCCGCTCTTCCGCGCCTTGCACGAGGAGAGCCTCATGAACGCCAACGACCGCTTCTTCGCACGCGACGCGAAGGTGGATGCCGCCGCCGTCGAGCCGCTGCCGGCTTCACGCAAGATCTACGTGCAGGGTTCGCGCTCCGACCTGCGCGTGCCCATGCGCGAAATCTCGCAGAGCGACACGCCCGCTTCCTTCGGCGCGGAGAAGAATCCGTCCGTCGCGGTATACGACACCTCGGGGCCGTACACCGACCCCGCGGTGCGCATCGACATCCGCAAGGGATTGGCACCGCTGCGCGCCGCGTGGATCGCCGAGCGCGGCGACACCCAGGTGCTCGACGGCCCCACGTCGCAGTACGGGCGCGACCGCCTCGCCGATCCCGCGCTCGCGGGCATGCGTTTCGATCTCACGCGCAAGCCGCTGCGCGCCAAGGCTGGGGCCAACGTGACGCAAATGCACTACGCCCGCCGTGGCATCGTGACGCCCGAGATGGAATTCGTGGCCATCCGCGAGAACCTGCTGCGCGAAGAGCTCGCGTCGCGCTTTCCGGAAAGCGTGCGCCGGCAGCATCCGGGGCAGAGCTTCGGCGCCGCGATTCCCGCCGTGATCACGCCCGAGTTCGTGCGCGACGAAGTCGCGCGCGGCCGCGCCATCATCCCCGCCAACATCAATCACCCGGAAACCGAGCCGATGATCATCGGCCGCAACTTCCTGGTGAAGATCAACGCCAACATCGGCAATTCCGCGGTGTCGTCGTCCATCGGCGAAGAAGTCGAGAAGATGACCTGGTCGATCCGCTGGGGCGGCGACACGGTCATGGACCTGTCGACCGGCAAGAACATCCACGAGACGCGCGAGTGGATCGTGCGCAATGCGCCTGTCCCCATCGGCACCGTGCCCATCTACCAGGCGCTCGAGAAGGTCGAAGGCAAGGCCGAGGAGCTCACCTGGGAGATCTTCCGCGACACGCTGATCGAGCAGGCCGAGCAGGGGGTCGACTATTTCACGATCCACGCGGGCGTGCTGCTGCGCTACATCCCGCTGACCGCCAAGCGCATGACGGGCATCGTGTCGCGCGGCGGCTCGATCATGGCCAAGTGGTGCCTCGCGCATCACAAGGAGAGCTTCCTCTACACTCGGTTCGAGGAAATCTGCGAGATCATGAAGGCGTACGACGTCGCTTTCTCGTTGGGCGACGGCCTGCGCCCCGGCTCCATTCACGACGCCAACGACGAGGCGCAGATGGGCGAGCTCGCGACCCTCGGCGAGTTGACGCAGGTCGCGTGGAAGCACGACGTGCAGGTGATGATCGAGGGCCCCGGCCACGTGCCGATGCACATGATCAAGCACAACATGGACGAGCAGCTCCGCCTGTGCGGCGAGGCGCCGTTCTACACGCTGGGACCGCTCACCACCGACATCGCGCCGGGCTACGACCACATCACGAGCGCCATCGGCGCCGCGATGATCGGCTGGTACGGCACCGCGATGCTCTGCTACGTCACACCCAAGGAGCATCTCGGCCTGCCCAACAAGGCCGACGTCAAGGACGGCATCATGGCGTACAAGCTCGCCGCGCACGCGGCCGACCTGGGCAAGGGACACCCCGGCGCGCAGCTGCGCGACAACGCGCTGTCGAAGGCGCGCTTCGAGTTCCGCTGGGAGGACCAGTTCAACCTGGGGCTCGATCCGGACAAGGCGCGCGAGTTCCACGACGAGACGCTGCCGCAGCATGGCGCCAAGCTCGCGCACTTCTGCTCCATGTGCGGGCCGCACTTCTGCTCGATGAAGATCACGCAGGACGTGCGCGATTACGCGGCCAAGCAGGGCATCGCGGAGACCGAGGCTCTTGCCAAGGGCATGGAAGCGAAGGCGGTGGAGTTCGTGAAGAAGGGTGCGGAGATCTACAGCAAGGCGTGACGGTTGCGGGCCCGCCGCCCGGCGGGCCCGTTTCGAAGGGTCACTTGGCCGCGATGCGCCCCTCCGGCGACGTGCGCGCGAGTAGCACTTCCACCGCACGCTTGAGCTCGGCGATTTCCGCCTGCTGCGCGTCGATCCTGCGCGCCTGCGTCTCGATCGTGTGCTGCTGCTTCTGGTACTCGTTGAGCAGCATCGGCGGGAGGTGCTGGTAGAGCACGGTCTCGATCTCGCCGTTGCTTCCCGTCGCCACCAGCCCCGGCGCCACCTCGGCCACCTCCTCAGCGATGAGCCCGTACTGCACAGGACCCGCGCCCTCGTGCGCCTTGTATCGGAACGAGACGGGATGCAGCTTCATGAGCACCTCGCTCGCCGTCCCGATGTCCGCGATGTCGTCCTTCACCTCGCGTGACGAGCTCAGCGTGCCGAGCTGGCCGTTGCCGTCGATCACCACGTTGATCGCGTTGTTGGCGCCGGTGGTCACGCCACGAATCCCCGCGACGAATGCGCGGGAATGGTTATTGTCGCCGACGCGAATCGTATTTCCATCGCCGGAGACACCCTGGTTGCCGATGTGAATGTTCCAGTTTCCGGTGGTAACCGCGGATCCTGCGAGCTGGCCGATCGCGATGTTCTGGCCGCCGCCGGTATTCCCAGACAAGGCGTCGCGTCCGACGGCAGTGTTGTAGCCTCCGAAGGTCGTCGCGACCAGGGCATTGTGGCCGATCGCAGTGTTCCCGTCCCCGTTGACATTCGCAAGCAGCGAGCTGTTGCCCACCGCGGTGTTTGTCGAAGCGATGGTGTTGGAGTTGAGCGCGTTGCTCCCGAGTGCCGTATTGGCGATCCCGGTGGTATTCAACGCCAGTGCACCGCGGCCAATCCCCGTGTTATTGCTGCCGGTTGTATTGTTCGCCAACGCGACGTTCCCGAGCGCGGCGTTGTAAGAGCCTGTCGTGTTCTGCGCAAGCGCGACCGACCCTACCGCGGTATTCTCGTTACCCGTATTCGTCGTCAGCGCAACGAAGCCGACGGCCGTGTTGTTCTGCCCCGTCGTGTTCGAGTACAGAGCGCTGAACCCCACCCCTGTGTTGTTCACGCCCGTCGTGTTCTGCGCGAGCGACTCGCGTCCTACTGCAGTGGAGTTGTCGACCAGGTTATTGGCCAGGGCGTTGACGCCAATTGCCGTGCTTCCCGACCCGACCACGTTGAACGTCATCGCGCCGGGACCGATGGCGATGTTGTAGCTTCCCGTGGTGTTGCTGCCCAGCGCGCCCGCTCCAAGTGCCGCATTGTTGCCACCGGTCGTGTTGCTCCCGAGCGCAAAGGTGCCCGTCGCGGTATTGGCGCCGCCTGTGGTGTTGAACCGCAGCGCGAACGCCCCGGTCGCGGTGTTGTTGAACGCCGTTGTGTTGCCATTGAGCGCAAACGCACCGGTCGCCGTGTTGGCAGCGCCTGTCGTGTTGACTTGCAGCGTGTAGGCGCCGACTGCGGTGTTGTTGTTGGCGGCGCCGTTGTTCTGCAAGGCGCGGAAGCCGAAGCCGGCGTTGCTGACTCCGGTCATCGCGAAGTTGCCGGCGTTCACGCCGGCGAAGACATTGCCATTCCCGAAGTTGTGGAAGAAAGCTCCGCCGGGTTTGGTGATGTTGCCCACCGACGCGGTCGAATCCTGCAGGTTGATGTTGCCGCTGAAGTTGCCCGGCGTCACGCATGCCCACGCACTTCCGGTCCAGCTTGGCACCTGACCGTTGCCGCATGCCGCCGTCGGCAGCAGCTGAGTCGCGGCAAGGTCGATCGTACCGCTGCCGGTGATCGGCCCGCCGGTGAGACCGGCGCCCGTCGCAACACTCGTCACCGTACCGGCGCCCGTCGCATCGCTCGCGCACGTCCAGCCGCCGCTGCCGTTGCTCTTCGCCACCTGTCCGTTCGCGCAGCCCTGCGGTAGTTGATAACCGGTTGCGATCGACAGCGTTCCGCTCGTCGTGACCGGACCTCCGGCAAGTCCGGTGCCCGAGCCCACGCTCGTCACCGTCCCGCCGCCCACCGCGTTCGCGCACGCCCACGCGCTCCCGTTCCATTGCGGTATCTGTCCCGACGCGCATGCCGTCGTCGGCAGCAGCTGCGTCGCTGCGAGGTTGATCGTGCCCGTGCTCGTGATCGGCCCGCCCGTCAGCCCAGGTCCTGTCCCCACCGCCTCCACGCGGACGTTCCCCAGCCGGTTCATGAACGCCGCCATCGCGGCGCGCGACACGTTCGCGTTGGGGCAGTAGAGCCTGTGGTTCGCATCGATCACCTGGCACCCCAGCGTGATGCCGTTCTCGGCCATCCAGGTGATAAAGCCGCAGAAGGGATCGGAAGCGGCCACGTCGTCGAACACCCACGGCGACACTCCCGGGCAGAACTGCGCCCGCGCAGGTTGCGCGATGCCAAGGAGAACTGCGACGACACCCAACAGGATTGCCTTACGCATGATCACTCCTTTCGTTCTGGTTGACGTTCTACTTCGATGCCATACGCCCTTCCGGCGACGTGCGCGCGAGCAGCACCTCCACCGCACGCCTCAGCTCGGCGATCTCGGCGGCCTGCGCCGCGCGATCCTCTCTCAGCCCTGCAACCTCTGCCGCTAGGGCCGCTCGCTCGTTCTCGAACACGCCGATCCGCCGCGCCTGCGCCTCGATGATCCGCTGCTGCTTCTGGTACTCGTTGAGCAGCATCGGCGGGAGGTGCTGGTAGAGCACGGTCTCGATCTCGCCGTTGCTTCCCGTCGCTACGAGCCCAGGCGCCACTTCGGCCACTTCCTCCGCGATCAGCCCGTACTGCACGGGGCCGGCGCCCTCGTGCGCCTTGTAGCGGAACGACACGGGGTGCAGCCTCATGAGCACCTCGCTCGCCGTCCCGATGTCCGCGATGTCGCTCTTCACCTCGCGCGACGAGCTCAGCGTGCCCAGCTGGCCGTTGCTGTCGATCACCACGTTGATCGCGTTGTTGTTGCCGGTCGTGATGTTGCGAATGCCCGCGATGAACGTCCTGATCTGGTTGAACGGCGCGCCGATGCTGATGGTCTGCGTCTCGCCGGCGTTGCCCGGATTCCCGATGTCGATGTTGAAGTTGCCGGTAGTCAGGTTGCTTCCCGCACCCTGGCCGATCGCGATGTTGTTGCTGCCGGACGTGTTGCTCGTGAGCGCGCCCGAACCGAGCGCGGTGTTGGAAGCCCCGCCGACGTTGTTAGTCAGGGCATCCATGCCGACCCCGGTGTTGGCGCTGGAGGTCGTTTGCCTGAGCGCGTAGGTGCCGACCGCCGTGTTGCCCGATGAGACCAGGTTGTCGGAAAGCGTCGAGGCGCCGACCGCGACATTGTCGTTGCCCGCCGTGTTACTGACGGCGGCTCCGGCGCCGACCGCGACATTGTTGACACCGAACGTATTCTGGTTGAGCGCCGAGTTGCCGAAGGCCGAGTTGGCCTCGCCGGAGGTGTTGACAGCGAGCGCGTAGGCGCCCACCGCCGTGTTGTTCGAGCCATCGACGTTTTCCTGCAGGACGCCTGCACCGACGGCCGTGTTGCCGCCCGCCGTGACGTTGGCCTCCAGTGCGAATGCACCGACCGCCGTGTTGTCGACGCCGGTCTGGTTGAGGGCGAGCGTGTTGACGCCGAGCGCCGTGTTCGAGTCGGCATTGTTGGTCCAGAGCGCGAAGGACCCGACGGCGGTGTTGTATGACCCCGACGTGTTGTTGGCGAGCGTCACGTATCCGACGGCGGTGTTCTGCGATCCCGCGTTGTTGAGGGGCAAGGCCATGCTGCCCACGGCGGTGTTCTGGAGACCGGTCGTGTTCGCGTGCAGCGCGGAGTAGCCAAGGCCCGTGTTGTTGCCGCCCGTCATCGCGAAGTTCCCCGCGATTACGCCGAGGAACGTTCCATTGGTGCCGAAGTTGTGCAGGAACGCGCCGCCGGGCTTGACGATGTTGCCCACGCTTGCCGAGGTCGAATTCTGCAGCGAGATGTTGGCGCTCACCCCCGGCAGCGTGGCGCACGTCCACGACGAGCCGTTCCACTGCGGCACCTGGCCGTTGCCGCAGGCCACCGTCGGCAGGAGCTGGGTGGACGCGAGGTTGACCGTGCCGCTGATCGTGATCGGACCGCCAGTCAAACCCGCGCCCGTGGCGACGCTCGTCACCGTCCCGCCGCTGTTGGCGTCGGCGCCGCAGATCCATCCGGCCACGCCGATCTTCGGAACCTGACCCAGCGCGCACGATTGCGGAAGCTGGTAGGAGGGCGCGATCGAAAGCGTCCCACTCGTGGTGATCGGACCGCCGGTGAGTCCCGTTCCACTGCCGACGCTCGTCACGCCGCCGCCTCCCGCGACGCTCGCACAGGTCCATGCGCTGCCGTTCCATTGCGGGACCTGGCCCGACGCGCACGGCGTCGTCGGCAGGAGCTGCGTCGTCGCGAGGTTGATCGTCCCCGTGCTCGTGATCGGTCCGCCGGTGAGTCCCGGCCCCGTCCCCACCGCTTCCACCCGGATGTTCCCGAGGCGGTTCATGAACGCCGCCATCGCGGCGCGCGAGACGTTCGCGTTCGGGCAGTAGAGGCGATGGTTCGCATCGATCACCTGGCAACCCAGCGTGATGCCGTTGTCGGCCATCCACGTGATGAAACCGCAGAAGGGATCGGACGCCGCCACATCGTCGAACACCCAGGGCGATACACCCGGGCAAAACTGGGCGCGTGCGGTTTGCGTAAATGAAAGCAGCAGGAAAGCTACGAGCAGCAGCTTGCGCACGGCGGACTCCCTCGGCTTTGGAATTTCTGTGGGATGCCACGGGACGCGTGTGCTTGCGACCCGGCACGTTTGCGCCAGGAATGCTACGCCGGAAGATGGGCGGGTGCACGACCCGCGTGTGGGACGCCCGGCCGGCCGCCGGGTGACGTCGGCGTCAGTCTTCCGACGTCCCGAGCCGCACGAGATACCCGCCCGACTTCTCGTCCCGCTCGAGCCCGAGCGCGCCGGTCTGCGCGGCCGCTTCTAGCATGGCGTTGAACGAACGGAAGCCGTAGTACGACTCGTTGAAGCCCGGCTTGCGGCGCTTGAGCGTCTGCTTGACCATCGAGCCCCAGACCTTTTCCTCGGCGCCGCGCTCGTTGGTGAGCGCTTCCACGGTCCCGACGATGAGGTCGAGCGCTTCCTCCCGGCGCTCCTCTTCCGTCTTGCGCGGCGCCGCCTCGGTCGTCACGGGCGGCTCGGCGACCACATCCGCGGCGACCGGAGCATCCATCGCGACGGCGTCATCCGTCGCTGCTTCGGGCACGTCCTTGGTGGTGCGCCTGCGCCTGGCCGACGCCTTCGCAGGCGCCTTGTCGGTCTGCTTGTCGGTCTGCTTGTCGGTCTGCTTGTCGGTCTGCTTGTCGGTCTGCTTGGCCGCCTGCTTGGCCGGACGTCGCGCGGCCTGCTTCTTCTTCTCGCGCACGAGGTCGTCGTAGAAGATGAATTCGTCGCAGTTGGTGACGAGGAGATCGGAAGTCGAGTTCTTGACGCCCACGCCGATCACTGTCTTGTCGTTCTCGCGCAGCTTCGACACGAGCGGCGAGAAGTCGGAGTCGCCGCTGATGATCACGAACGTGTCGACGTGCGTCTTGGTGTAGCAGAGGTCGAGCGCGTCGACCACCATGCGGATGTCGGCGGAGTTCTTGCCCGACATGCGCACGTGCGGGATCTCGATGAGCTCGAACGACGCCTCGTGCATCGAGCCCTTGAACGCCTTGTAGCGCTCCCAGTCGCAGTACGCCTTCTTGACGACGATGCTCCCCTTGAGGAGCAGGCGCTCGAGCACCTTGGTGATGTCGAACTTCTCGTAATTGGCGTCGCGAACGCCGAGGGCGATGTTCTCGAAATCGCAGAACAGCGCCATGCTGGTGACGTCGGAGGGAGAGGGCATCCGCTATGTTCGCACGAAATCCCCGATCCGCACGGGGACGCGCTTCCTGCCGAAGCCCTGTGCATGTGCATCGTAGCGCCCGGCGATCGAGGTGCCGCACGCCGGACAGGATCCTCCGTCCGTCACGCGATAGCGCAGGATCTCGTGCCAGTCGCGCTCGATCAGCGCCTCGCCGCATCCGGGGCACGACGTGACGCCGCCCTCACGATCGTGCACGTTCCCCGTGTAGACGTAGCGCAGTCCCGCCCGCAACGCGATGTTGCGCGCCCGCGCGAGCGTCGCGGCGGGCGTATGCGCGAGATCGGTCATCTTGTAGTCGGGATGGAAGGCCGTGAAGTGCAGCGGCACGTCGCGCCCGAGCTCGCGGGCGATCCACGCGGTCATCGCCTCGAGCTCCTCGTCGGAATCGTTCCGGCCGGGAATGAGGAGAGTCGTGATCTCGGTCCAGACGTTCGTCTCGCGCACGAGGTATTGGAGCGTCTCCAGCACCGGCGCGAGGCGCGCGCCGCAGAGCTTCACGTAGAAATCGTCGGTGAAGCCCTTGAGGTCGACGTTGGCCGCGTCCATCTTCGCGAAGAACTCGGGTCGCGCCCCGCTGCCGATGTAGCCTGCGGTGACCGCCACGGTGGCAATGCCGAGCGCGCGGCACGCGTCCGCCGTATCCATCGCGTACTCGGCGAAGATCACGGGATCGTTGTACGTAAACGCGACGCTCCGGCAGCCGTGCGCCTTGGCCGCCCGCGCGATGCCCTCGGGCGACGCAGCGTCCATCAGCGTGTCCATCTCGCGCGACTTGCTGATGTCCCAGTTCTGGCAGAACTTGCACGCGAGGTTGCACCCCGCGGTGCCGAACGACAGCACGGACGAGCCCGGGTAGAAGTGGTTGAGCGGCTTCTTCTCGATGGGATCGATGCAGAAGCCCGACGAGCGCCCGTACGTCGTGAGCACGATGCCGTCGTTCTTGCGCTCGCGCACGAAGCACGCGCCGCGCTGGCCCTCGTGCAACCGGCAGTCGCGCGGGCACAGGTCGCACTGGATGCGGCCGTCGTCGAGCCGATGCCACCAGCGTCCGGGATGATCCATCATCGCGCGGCCTCCTCGAATTTGTCCACGCCGTAGCGCGAGACGCGCACGTCCTCGCTCCAGAAGTCCTCCGGCAATCCCGCCTTACGCTTCAGAGCGCGCATGAATTCGCGTGCATCGGGGATCTGCTCCCACACCTGCGGCAGGAACGTCGCGCGCCGCCGCGCGCATTCGAGCACCACGCCGTCGACGCCGGGGCGCAGTGCCGCCAGCAGCGCGGGCTCGTGCGGCACGCGGATCGGCTGGCTCGGATGCACCAGCGACACCTCGATGGCGATGCCGGGGAACTCGTGGCGCAGCAGAGGCGGAAAGCGCGGATCGCGAAATGCCGCGGCGATTGCGTTGGCGCGGACGTCCTCGGCGAGCGGCCGCCACGCCTCGAGCGTGCCGATGCATCCGCGCAGCCCGTCGTGCGAGCGCAACGTAACGAATGTCGCGCCCGGGCGGTCGAGCTCCCGCGGCGCGGGGACGATCGCAGGCGCGGCATCGAGCTCGACCTCGATGGCGTTGCGCGCGAGGGCGATGAGCGTGGGCCCGAGATCGACGGAGGTCATGGCCGCGCGAACGCGAAAGAGGCGTAACCCACCACGCGCGAGCGGTCGCCCGCGGTATCGCCGGAGTTGCGCAGATCGAGCAGCCGGGGCACGAGCCCGCGCCTGCGCGCGCACAGGAGCAGCGCGTTGACCGGCGTGGCGCCGCACGCCTGCTCGTGATCGAGCGTGGGCGCGAGCGCGAGGATCGCGTCGGCACTGGCGCGGTCGATGCGCCGCGCATCCGCGTAGGCGTGGTAGTGCGACAGGTCCGAACTCACGACGATGAGCGTCTCGGGACCGCCCCACAGGGCATCGACAACCTCGGCGACTTCTTCCGGCGTTGCGCGTCCCACGGCAAACGGCACCAGCGAGAAGCGCCGCAGAACGGTCTGCAGGAACGGCAGCTGCACTTCGAGCGCGTGCTCCTGCGCGTGGACCGCGTCGCTCGCGACCACGTGCGGCAGCGCGAGCGCCCGCGCGATCGCGTCGCGGTCGATGGGCACCTCGCCAAGCGGTGTGGCGAAGGCCGCAGCCGTGGTGGTGGCAAGCCCGCGCACCCCGACACGATGCGCAGGTCCCAGCAGCACGACCCGCTCGATCCTGTCCCGCAGGGGCGCCAGGGCCGCATAGGCGGGCGCCGCTACCGGACCCGAGTAGACGTAACCCGCGTGGGGAACGACGATCGCCTTCGGCGGCGCGGCTTCGCAGGGACGCGCATCGGCGATGAGCGACCTCACCTCAGCTGCGAGAAGATCGCGCATCCCGGGATAGAACATGCCGGCCACGGCAGGCGGCCGTACGCGGGGCATCGCATTTCCGGAATGGGTGAAGTCGCGTTCCATCATAATGATTGGACCATGCCCGCATCCCTTCGTTCGCCATGACGCTGCCGCCACTTTCGCTGCTCGAGACGCGCATCCTCGGCGTGCTCGTGGAGAAGCAACATACGGTGCCCGACACCTATCCCCTCACGCTCAACGCGCTCGTGGCGGGCTGCAACCAGAAGACGAGCCGCGATCCCGTGATCGAGGCGAGCGAAGCGGAAGTGCAGACCGCCGTCGACCACATGAAGTCTCTTTCGCTCGTGGTCGAATCGAGCGGCGGGCGCGTGATGCGCTACGCCCACAACGTGCAGCGCGTGCTCGGCGTGCCGGCGCAGGCGGTGGCCCTGCTCGCCATGCTGATGCTGCGCGGGCCGCAGACCGCGGGCGAGCTTCGCATCCACGCCGACCGCCTGCACCGCTTCAGCGACATCTCGGCCGTGGAAGGATTCCTCGAGGAGCTTCGAGGGCGCGCGGACGGCGCGCTCGTGCAGGAGTTGCCGCGGCAGGCGGGCGCCCGCGAGACGCGGTGGACGCATCTGCTCTCGGGCGCACCCGCGATCGCCGCGCCCATGGCCGCCGCGGCGGACGCCCCTGCGCCCGCCGACAGGGTGGCGGTGGGCGAAGTGGCGGCGTTGCGGGCCGCGGTCGACGATCTGCGCACGCAGCTCGCGGCCATGCGGTCGGACGTCGACCGTCTCTTGTCCGAGCTCGGGATCTCGCGCTAGAGCGGCTTGCGCGTATAGTTTTCCCTCTTCACCACGACGCGAGGCGCATCATGGGTTTGCTCGACGGATTGCTCGGCCAATTGATGGGCGGAGGACAGCCGGACCCGCGGCAGCAGGGCGGTCTCGGCGGGTTGGGCGGCGCGGCGGGAGGTGCGGCGCTGATCGGCATCGTGCTGCAGATGCTCCAGCGCAACGGCGGCATCGGCGGCCTCATGCAGCAGATGCAGCAGGCGGGCTACGGCTCGCAGGCGCAGTCGTGGGTCGGGACCGGCCAGAACGAGGCCATCTCGCCCGACGTGCTGTCGAAGATCTTCGGACAGGGACAGATGCAGGACATCGCGCGCCAGCTGGGACTTCCGCATGACCAGGCCGCGAGCAGCGTGGCCCGTGCGCTGCCCGACGTCGTCGACCGCATGACCCCCAACGGCGCGATCCCGCAGGACAGCGACGACCTCGTCGCGCGAACGCTGCAGGAGCTGATGAAGCGCTAGTCCTGCTTCCAGGGCAGGCCGGCCATCTGCCAGCCGTTGACGCGGCGCTGCCCCTGCGCGTTCTTGTCGCCCTCGAATCCTTCGAGGATGTTGAACGCCCTGGCATAGCCGTTCTGCGTGGCAAGCGCCGCGGCGTGACTCGAGCGCACGCCGCTGCGGCACAGGAACGCGACGGGCCGGTCCCCTACCACCGCACCGCGAAGCTCATCCAGGAACTTCGCATTGCGGGTCTTCGCCGGATAGTCGTACCACTCGATGGGCTTGCTGCCCGGCACGTAGCCGATGAGGTCGCGCTCGGCGTTTGTGCGGGTGTCCACGAGGTCGATGGCCCCGGCCTCGAGCAGCGTCCACGCCTCGCGCGGCGTGAGCAGTCCCGCCATCGGGGCATTGGCGTCCTTCGCGCGCTGCGCCGCGGCGGCGAAGATGGAGGTGATGGCTTTTGCGTCTGCGCTCATGCACTCATTCTATCGTGAGACAATCGCGTCGCCTTGGACGCATCGCCTTCCCTCCTCGTCGCCCTGATCCTCGGAATCGTCGAAGGGCTGACCGAGTTCCTCCCCATTTCGTCGACCGGCCACCTCATCGTGGCGGGCTCGCTGCTCGGCTACACGGGCGAGCATGCCAAGGTCTTCGAGATCGTGATCCAGTCGGGCGCAATCCTCGCGGTGTGCTGGGAGTTCCGCGCCCGTCTCACGCGCGTGGTGCGCGGCCTCTTCCGCGATCCGCGCGCGAACCGTTTCGCGATCAACCTGGTCGTCGCGTTCATGCCGGCGGCGGCGCTGGGCTTCCTGCTCGGCAAGTACATCAAGGCCGCACTGTTCGCGCCGGTGCCGGTCGCAATCGCCTTTGTCGCGGGTGCGCTCGTCATCCTGTGGGCCGAGCGCCGCCAGCGCGATCGACCCGACACGGTGCGCATCGACGACGTCGACGCGATGCGCTGGACCGACGCGCTCAAGGTCGGATGCGCGCAGGCGTTCGCGCTGGTGCCCGGAACGTCGCGCTCGGGGGCGACCATCATCGGCGGCATGCTGTTCGGCCTGTCGCGCCGCGCGGCGACCGAGTTCTCGTTCTTCCTCGCGATCCCCACGTTGCTTGCCGCCTGCGTATACGAAACGGTGAAGAACCGCCACCTGCTCGCGGCCACCGACCTGCCGGCGTTCGGCGTGGGCTTCGCGGCGGCGTTCGTCTCGGCATTCCTGTGCGTGCGCTGGCTCATCCGCTTCGTGAGTCATCACGACTTCACGCCGTTCGCGTGGTATCGCATCGCGTTCGGGCTCGTGATCCTCGTCACGGCGTACACGGGGCTCGTGTCGTGGGATTAGCCGTCGCAGCCTCCTGCTGATGCAGGCGCGCTGGATCGGGCCTGCCTGCGCCGTTGTCGGCGTGGCGGGCTTCTCGTTCAAGGCGATCTTCGTCAAGCTTGCGTTCCGCGACAGCACCGTCGACGTGTCGACACTGCTCGCGCTGCGCATGATCTACGCGGCGCCGCTGCTGGTGGCCATGGCCTGGTACGCGTCGCGACAGTCGGCCACACCGCGCTTGAGCCGAAGGGACTGGGCGCGCATCGTGTGGCTGGGCTTCACCGCCTATTACCTCGCGAGCTTCCTCGACTTCATGGGGCTCCGCTACATCAGCGCCTCGCTGGAACGACTCATCCTGTATCTCTACCCGACCTTCGTCGTGATCCTGTCGGCGCTGCTCCTCGGTGTGCCGATCACGCGGCGGGCGGCCGCGGCGCTGTTCTTGTCGTACGCGGGCATCGTCGTTGCCTTTGCGCACGACCTCCGGTTCGCCGGCAATCCGCGCGACACGGTGATCGGCAGCCTGCTCGTGCTCGGATGCGCGATCCTGTACGCGCTCTACCTCGTGCAAAGCGGCGCGCTCATCGCGCGGCTTGGCTCGCTGCGGTTCATCGCGTGGGCGATGCTCGTCTCTGCGGCGTTCGCCGTGCTTCAGTTCCTGGTCGTCAATCCGTTGAGTGCGCTCAGGGTCTCGCCGCGCGTGCACGCACTGTCGTTCGGGATGGCGGTCGTGGCGACGGTGGTCCCCACCTGGCTGATCGCGGAGTCGATCCGCCGCATCGGCGCCAACCAGTCCTCGCTGATCGGCGCGATGGGGCCCATGATCACGATGGGCCTCGGCGCGATGATCCTGGGCGAGCCTTTCGAAGCGCTGCAGGTGGCAGGCGCGGCCCTGGTGCTCGCGGGCGTGCTGCTCGTCTCCCTGCGCCCTGCGCGCACGAACGCGCTGGCCGAGGCCGCCGTTCCCGAGCGCTAAACTAGGCACTCTTTCGCAACTTCGCCCGAGGCGAACATGCCCCCCGACACGATCGAACGCGCGATTCCCGCGCTCGCCGACTCTTCGCTCTTCCGCACGCAGTGCCACGTCGACGGCCGATGGATCGACGCGGACGACGGCGCGACATTCCCCATCCGCAATCCCGCGACCGGCGCCACCGTCGGCACCGTGCCCGACTGCGGCGCGCCCGAGACTCGGCGCGCAATCGATGCCGCCAGCCGCGCGTGGCCCGCGTGGCGCGATGCGCTCGCCAAGGACCGCTGCGCAATCGTGCGCAAGTGGTGCGAGCTCATCCTCCAGCACGCCGATGACCTGGCGCTCATCCTCACCACCGAGCAGGGCAAGCCCCTCGCGGAGGCGAAGGCCGAGATCGCGATCGGCGCCGCGTACGTCGAGTGGTTTGCCGAGGAGGGCAAGCGCGTCTACGGTGACGTGATCCCGACCATCGGCAACGACCGCCGCCTCGTCGTGGTGAAGCAGGCCGTGGGCGTGTGCGCGGCGATCACGCCGTGGAACTTCCCGCACTCGATGATCACGCGCAAGGTGGCGCCCGCGCTCGCTGCGGGCTGCACGGTGGTGTGCAAGCCGGCGGAGGCCACGCCCTATTCGGCGCTCGCGCTCGCCGAGCTCGCGCAGCGGGCGGGCTTTCCTCCCGGCGTGTTCAACGTCGTCGTGGGCGATGCGCCACAGATCGGCCGCGAGCTGTGCGCGAACGCGACGGTGCGCAAGCTCTCCTTCACCGGCTCCACCGAAGTGGGCCGCATCCTGATGGCCCAATGCGCGCCCACGATCAAGAAGCTGTCGCTCGAGCTCGGCGGCAACGCACCATTCATCGTGTTCGACGACGCCGACCTCGATGCAGCCGCGGAAGGCGCAATCGTCTCGAAGTATCGCAACACGGGCCAGACCTGCGTGTGCGCGAACCGTCTCTTCGTGCAGGACGGCGTATACGACGCGTTCGCCGCGAAGCTCGCGGAGCGCGTGGCGAAGCTCGTCGTGGGCCACGGTCTCGCGCCGGGCGTGACACAGGGCCCGCTCATCAACGACGAGGCGCTCGCGAAGGTCGAGGACCACGTGGCCGACGCGACGCGGCGCGGCGCGAAGGTGGTGACGGGCGGCAGGCGGCACGCCCTCGGTGGAACCTTCTACGAGCCCACCGTCCTCACGCACGTGACGCGCGACATGAAGATCTTCTCGGAGGAGACCTTCGGGCCCATCGCGCCTCTCATCCGCTTCACGGACGACGCTGAAGTCGTTGCGATGGCCAACGACAGCGAGTTCGGCCTCGCCTCGTACTTCTACACGCGCGACGTCGGACGCGCCTGGCGCGTTGCGGAGCAGCTCGAGGCCGGGATGGTGGGCGTGAACACGGGCCTCATCACGACGCAGGTCGCGCCATTCGGCGGCGTCAAGCAGTCGGGACTGGGCCGCGAAGGCAGCAAGTACGGCATCGACGAGTACGTCGAGGTGAAGTACATCTGCTTCGGCGGAATCGGACCTTGAGGCGGCGCGCGCAGGTCGCCCGCAGGGCGGCCCCCGCGGGCGACGGAATCCATCGGACGTTTTCTAGAACGTCGGCGCCTGCGTTCCCGCGTCGGCCGCAGTGGGCCGCAGGTTGTCGGGCAGCGCGAAGCCGTCGATGGGTACGCTCGCCTGCGACGTACGGACCGGTTCGGCCTTGGGCATCGCGTGTGGCGCGACGAAGAATGCGTGATCGGCCATCACCGCCACCGACCCCAGGATAAGCACCAGCGCCAAGGCCTTGAGGCCGCGTCCGGCGGTGCTGCGTTCGAACGCTTCCGATTCGATCGTTGCCATTTCGCTCTCCAGTCGACCGCGCGTCGATCGCGCGTGAAGCCAATGTAGGCTTGCAGGAGAGTGCAGCCGATGGAACTTTCGGCCGGCGGCATGCGGAATTTTCCCGTGGACACTCGAAGAGGCGGCGTGCCCGCGGCGGGCTACCAGCCCGGCGGCAGACGCTTCAGTATCGTGATGCGGCGGTCCTCGGTGGCGAGATAGCCGCCGGCGACCAGGTCCTTCATGAGCTTGCCGATCATGTCGCGCGACGCGCCGACGCGATCGGCGATGTCCTGCTGCGTGAGGCGCTCCTCGACGACCATGCGCCCATCCTGTTCGACGGCGAGCGCGTTGATGAGGCGCACCATGCGCCCGTAGACGTCCGAGAGTGCCAGGCTCTTCACGTTCTCGGTCGCGCTGCGGCAGCGGCGGATGAGCGTCTGGATGAGGTGCTGCGCAAAGTCCGGATTCTGCGCGAGGAAGTCGCGCAGCTGCGCGCGATTGACGATCGCGCACGTGGTCGGCTCCACGGTCATCACGGACGCGGAGCGCGGCTCGCCGTCGAGCGACATCTCGCCCACGTACTCGCCGGGCCCGTGAAAGTTGAGGACGACCTCGCGCCCGGCGGCGTTGCTCGCGTAGACCTTCACGCGGCCGGTCAGCACGATGTAGAGCGTGTCGCCGACGTCGCCCTCGGCGATCAGCACGGTGTTCTTGGGATACGAGCGGACCACGCCCGAGGCAGTGATCTGCCTCAGGGCCTCATCGTGAAGAGGCGGGCCGGACGGCGCGAGAGTCTCGGACAAAGCTGACGGTCCTCGAAGAGAACGTGCCTCGATGCTAGCACGCGCGCGCGTCAGTCGTACTTGCGCGAGTCCTCGATGACCTTGCCGTCGTTCGGCAACTCACCGGGCTGCCTGAACGCGACCTCGCCGCGCAGCTTGGTGACCTCGCGGATCGACGCCACGATCGACTCAGCGTGGGACGACGCGTTGGCCGGGACCTCCACCAAAAGCGTCATGCGATCGTTGCCGCCCGGGTTGTCGACCACGAGACGCGCACGCAACACCTCGGGATGCCGGCTCACGATCGCCGCCACCTGCGACGGGTGGACGAACATACCCTTGACCTTGGTGGTCTGGTCGGCGCGCCCCATCCATCCCTTGATGCGCGCGTTCGTGCGGCCGCAAGGCGAAGTTCCCGTCATGAACGCGGACAAGTCGCCGGTGCCGAAGCGCACGAGCGGGTAATCGGTGTTGAAGAGCGTCGTGACCACGACCTCGCCGACTTCACCCTCGGGCACCGGAACGCCGGTGCCCGGCCGCACGATCTCGACCAGCACGCCCTCGTCGATGACGAGCCCTTCGCGCGCTTCCGTCTCGTACGCGATGCATCCCAGATCGGCGGTCGCGTAGGTCTGGTATCCCGCAATGCCGCGCGCGAGCCACGCGTCGCGCAGGCTGGGCGGAAACGCCTCGCCCGACACCATGGCCTTCGTGAGCGACGGCAGCACGACGCGAAGCTCGTCGGCTTTTTCGAGAATGATCCGGAGAAAGGACGGCGTGCCCACGTAGCCGTTCGGAGCGAGGTCGGACATCGCCTGCACCTGCAGCTCGGTCTGGCCGATGCCGCCGGGAAAGACGGTGCAGCCAAGCGCGAAGGCGCCGCACTCGACCATGGAGCCCGCCGGCGTCAGGTGATACGAAAAGCCGTTGTGCACGAGATCGCCCGCGCGAAAGCCCGCCGCGTACATGGGACGCGCCATGCGCCAGTAGTCGGGACGCGCACCCTCCGGCTCGTAGATCGCACCCGGGCTCTGGAAGACGCGCCTCGCCTCGCCCCACCGCGTGGCCGCAAAGCCCCCGAAGGGCCGCGATCCCTTCTGCAGTTCGGCAAGCTCGGACTTGCGCGTGACCGGGAGCGCCGCCAGCGCCGCGAACGACGTGATGGATTCCGAATCGACGCCCGCGAGGCGCTGCGCGAATGCGGGCGCGTTGGCCTTGGCATGGGCGATCTGCCCGCGCAGCGACGCGAGTTGCTGCTGCCGCCGGACCTCCGGGTCGCGGGTCTCCAGCGTGTCGAAGTGATTCATTGGAGTGCCTCCACGAAGCGACCGGGCCTCATCGCGTGCCCGCGATCGCATCGCGCTCCTTCTTGGGGAGCTTGGCCATGACGAGCGCGTGGGAGCGCGCGACGAGCTCCCGCGCCTGCGCCTCCGTCAGGGCCCTGTCGTTCTTGACCTGCACCCAGTGCGCCCGCGCGAGGTACGGCGCGGGCACGATTCCGGGAACGTCGGTGAGCTCGAGGAAGCGCGCGGGCTCGCACTTGAAGCTCACGTTCCGCCCCTTGCGTCCGTCGAGCAGGAACACTGCGAACATCCTGCCGCCCACGCAGTGGCACTCGTCGGCGCCCCACTTGATGTCCATCGTGGCGCCGGGAAGCGTCGCGCAGTACTTGCGGAGGGCATCGAAGTTCACGCTCGGCGCTCGCAACGACGGTCAGGACAGCCACCGCTTCCTGCGCCGATAGTGCTTCACGTCGCGAAAGCTCTTGCGGCCCGACGACGAGAGCCCGAGGTAGAACTCCTTCACGTCCTCGTTGGACGCGAGGTAACCGGCTTCGCCGTCCATCACCACGCGGCCGTTCTCCAGAATGTAGCCGTAGTTGGCGTAGCGCAGCGCGACGCTCGTGTTCTGCTCCGCGAGCAGGAACGACACACGCTCCTTCGTGTTCAAGTCACGCACGATCTCGAAGATCTCCTCGACGATCTGCGGCGCAAGCCCCATCGACGGCTCGTCGAGCAGGATCATCGTCGGCTGCGCCATGAGCGCGCGTCCCACGGCGGTCATCTGCTGCTCGCCGCCCGACGTGTAGCCCGAGAGGCTCATGCGACGTTGCTTGAGCCTCGGGAAATAGTGGTACACCTTCTCGAGCGACTGCGCGATCTCGGCGCGCGATCCCCTGCGCGTGAACGCACCGGTGAGCAGGTTCTCCTCGACGGTGAGGTGCGCGAAGCAATGCCGCCCCTCCATCACCTGGCACACGCCCATGCGCACGAGGTCGTTGGTCGTGAGCTTGTCGACGCGCTTGCCCTTGAACTCGATCGTGCCTTTGGTGACGTCGCCGCGCTCGGCGGCAAGCAGGTTCGAGATGGCCTTGAGAGTGGTGCTCTTGCCCGCGCCGTTGGCGCCCAGCAGCGCGACGATGCGCCCCTCGGGCACCTCGAGCGACACACCCTTCAGCACGAGTATGACGTGGTCGTAGATGACCTCGATGTTGTTGACCGAGAGATAGCTGCCGGCAGCGGGTGCGGTCGCGGGTTCCATGGTCGTCGTCAATGCCCTCTCCCCGCGCGAGCGGGAAGAGGGTCGGGTTGCAGTGGCTGCCTTACTCCTTCGAGCAGTCGCGGATGGGGATCTTCTTCTCGGCGGCGTACTTGTTGGCGCCCTCGATCACCATCTTGCGCACGAACTCGCGGTCGCCTTCCATGAACGGCGCGACCTGCTTGAAGCCGGTGCCGGTCCACATCTGGAACTTGACCTTGCCCGAGCCCTCGTGATCCGCGCAGCTCGTCTTGATCGGCGGGAAGAGACCGCCCGCGCCAAGCTCCTTGATGCGCGCTTCCGTGAGGTTCAGGTTCTCGAAGCCCCAGCGCATCTGCTCGCCGGTCATGACCTTGCCCTTTCCGTACTTCTCCTGCGCGACGCGCATGGCCTCGACCATCAGCATCCCGTAGACGACGCCGCGCGTGTACATGACGTTGCCGAGACGCGACGGATCCTCGAGGTTGCCCTTGCCGGCGCCGTACACCTTCTTCTTGATGTCCTGCATCACCGGGAAGTCGGTGCCGGTCGCCGTGAACGACGCGCTCACGTAACCCTTCGAGGCATCACCCGCGGGAATGACGTCCTCCTCCGAGCCCGCCCACCACACGCCGAGCAGCTTGTCGCGCGGATAGCCGGTCTTCGCGGCCGTCTTGAGCGCGACGGTGCTCATCACACCGTAGGTCCAGATGATCATGTAGTCGGGCTTGGCCTGGCGGACCTGGAGCCACTGCGACTCCTGCGTCTGGCCCGGGACCGGCACCGGAATCTTGAGCGTCTCGAAGCCATGACGTGCCGCGAGGGCGTCGAGCACGGGGATGGGCTCCTTGCCATATGAGGAGTCGTGATAGAGGAAGCCGACCTTCTTGCCTTTCAGCTTGTCCATCCCGCCTTCCTTCTGGCCCAGATAGGCGATCATCGCCGCCATCTGGTCCCAGTAGGTCGTGCCGAGCGGGAACACCCACGGGAACACGCGGCCGTCGGCGGCGATCGCGAGGCCGTAGCCGAACGTGGACATCGGAATCTTGTCCTGCGCGACGCGGTCGAACAGCCCGTACGCGATGCCCGTCGACAGGGGCTCGACGGTCGAAGCGCCGCCGTTCTTCTTCTTGAGCCGCTCGTAGCACTCGACACCCTT
Organism: uncultured Alcaligenaceae bacterium; assembly: GCA_964543615.1. GTDB lineage: Bacteria > Pseudomonadota > Gammaproteobacteria > Burkholderiales > Casimicrobiaceae > VBCG01. Next base: position 31,385 of record CAZIZD010000002.1, read on the forward strand.
GGAGGCGTTGTACTCCGTCTCGCACTCCTCCCACATGAGCTTCACGCCGTTGACGCCGCCGTTCATGTTGACCAGCGTCCAGTAGTCGATGGCGCCGCCGTAGTACCCCGAGCCGCCGGCCGCCGACGGACCGACACGATACGACAGCACCGGCACGAACTGCTGGTTCTGTGCGCCTGCCACGGCAGTCACCGCGAGCAGCGCCGCGCCGATCAGCGCGTTCCTGATTGCCTTCATTGCATCCTCCTTAGAGATACACATCCGAAAAACATCTGCCAGACTCGCGATTCCTCACTTTGCGCCGTCAATGTGGAAACGGCCACAACCGCAGCTTCTCCTTGCCGATCTGCCACAACCGCGCGAGCCCATGGGGCTCGACGATCAGGAAGAAAATGATCAGTCCTCCGAACACCATGAGCTCGAGATTGCTGATGATGCTCTCGTTGATGTGCAGCCCGAGAAGCGAATCGACGAAGCGGACGGTCACCGACAGGATCACCGGCATCAAGGTGACGAACGCAGCGCCCAGGAACGAGCCGAGGACCGTGCCCACGCCGCCGATGATGACCATGAACAGGATGCGGAAGGAGAGGTCGAGGTTGAACGCCTCGGGCTCCACGGTGCCCAGGAACGCGTACGCGAACAGCGCGCCGGCCACGCCGCAATAGAACGAGCTCACCGCGAAGGCGAGGAGCTTGGCGCGCATGAGGCGGATGCCGATCACCTCGGCGGCGACGTCCATGTCACGCACGGCCATCCACTGCCGTCCGACGTTGCCGCGCGCCATGTTCTTGGCGGCGAGCGCCAAGAGCGACACGATCGACAGCACGAGCAGATACTTGGCCGCCGGCGCCGCGAACGTGTAGCCCAGGATCACGATCGGCTGCGCAGTGATGACGCCGGAAGTCGAGTAGTTGGTGATCCAGCCGACCCGCGTGAGGAACCACACGATGAAGAACTGTGCGGCAAGCGTGGCCACCGCGAGGTACAGGCCGCGGATGCGCAGGCTCGGCAGCCCGAACAGGATGCCGACCAGCGCCGCGACCACGCCTGAGAGCGCGAACGCGAGGAGGATCGGCATGTAGGGCACGCGCAGCATGAAGTTGTACGTCGCGAACGCGCCGATGGCCATGAACGCGGCGGTGCCGAGCGAAAGCTGGCCAGCGTAGCCCGTCAGGATGTTGAGCCCCAGCGCCGCCAGCGCGAGGATCAGGAACGGGATGAGGATGCCCGTGAACAGGTAAGGCGTCGCGACGAAGGGCACGACGGCGAACGCGATCACGAGGACGACGGCGATCGCGATCCTGTCCTGCAGGATCGGGAATATCGCAGCGTCCTTCTCGTAGGACGTCTTGAACTGGCCGGCTTCGCGATAGAGCATCTTCTAGATCCGCCTGATGATCTTCTCGCCGAACAGCCCTTCCGGCCGCACGAGGAGGAAGAGGAGCGCGAGCACGTACGGGAACCAGCCCTCGATGCCGCCACCCACCAGCGGGCCGAGGTAGACCTCCGCGAGCTTCTCGGTGGCCCCGATGATGAGGCCCCCGACGATCGCGCCGGGGATCGACTCGAAGCCGCCCAGGATCAGCACGGGCAGCGCCTTCAGGGCGACGAACGTGAGCGCGTACTGCACGCCGTTGCGCGCGCCCCACAGCATTCCGGCGACCAGCGCAACCGCGCCGGCCACGCCCCACACGATGGCCCAGATCTGTTGCAGGGGAATGCCTACGGCCAGTGCCGCCTGATGGTCGTCGGCGACCGCCCGCAGCGCCCGCCCGATGCGCGTGCGGCTGAAGAAGAGCGCGAGGCCGGTCACCAGCAGGGCGGCGACACCCGCGGCCACGAGGTCGAAGCGGGACACGTTGATGCCGGTTGCATCCATGAGCCAGGCAATGGGCTCGTCCTGCACGCCGAGCTCCAGCGCCCGGACGTTGGCGCCCCACATCATCTGCGCCGCACCCTCGATGAAGAAGGTGAGGCCGATGGTAGCCATGAGGAGCGTGATCTGCGGCTGGTTCACGAGCGGGCGCAGCACGAGGCGCTCGGTGAGGAGGCCGACGAACACCATCACGACCAGTGTCGCCGGCACCGACAGCCACCACGGCAGACCGACCTCCAGCAGCCCTACGTACGTGAGCGCCGCGAAGAACACCATCGCGCCCTGCGCGAAGTTGAACACGCCCGACGCCTTGTAGATCAGCACGAAGCCGAGCGCGACCAGCGAGTACATGACCCCCGAGAGCAGGCCGCCGATGAGGACTTCGAAGAAGAAGGACATCAGTGCGCCACTCCGAGGTAGGCGTCGATCACCGCCTGGTTGCTGCGGATATCGTCCGGCGGGCCGTCACCGATCTTCTTGCCGTAGTCGAGCACGACGACGCGGTCGGAGATGTCCATCACCACGCCCATGTCATGCTCGATCAGCACGATCGTCGTTCCGTACTGCTCGTTGACGTCGAGCACGAAGCGGCACATGTCCTGCTTCTCCTCGACGTTCATGCCCGCCATCGGCTCGTCGAGGAGCAGCATTGACGGCTCTGCCGCCAGGGCCCGCGCGAGCTCGACGCGCTTCTGCAATCCGTACGGCAGCCGTCCGACCGGGGTCTTGCGGATGTGCTGGATCTCGAGAAAGTCGATCACCTCCTCGACCTTGCGCCGGTTCTCCATCTCCTCGCGCTTCGCGGGGCCCACCCACAGCGCCTGGGCGAGGAAGCCCGACTTCATCTTGAGATTGCGTCCCGTCATGATGTTGTCGAGCACGCTCATGCCGCGGAACAGCGCGATGTTCTGGAAGGTGCGCGCGATGCCGCTGGCCGCGGCCGCGTAGGTGTCCATGTCGCGACGCACGTCGCCGCGATAGGTGATGGTGCCCTGCTGCGGACGGTAGACGCCGTTGATCACGTTGAGCATCGAGCTCTTGCCGGCGCCGTTGGGACCGATGATCGCGCGGATCTCGTGCTCGCGCACGTCGAAGCTGATGTCGGTCAGCGCCTTCACGCCCCCGAACGCCAACGAGATGTTGTCCAGGGAAAGGATTACGTCGCCGATGCTTCTCTCGCCCATTCCGCCTCGTCCTAGGCCGCGTGCGCGCGCATCGGCGCGAACGTCTTGGCGTCGGCGATCACGAGGTCCGCCGCCACCATGTTGCTGCGCCCGTCCTCGAACCGCACGAGCGTCTCGATGTGCTGCCGCGCGCGGCCTTCGTACAGCGCGTCGATGAGCACCGCGTACTTCTCGGCCACGAAGCCGCGCCGCACCTTGCGCGTGCGCGTGAGCTCCTCGTCGTCCGGATCGAGCTCCTTGTGCAGGATGAGGAAACGGTGCACCTGGGAGTGTGCGAGGTCGCCCTCGGCCGCGAGTTCGGCGTTGGCGTTCTCCACGCACTCGCGGATGAGCTCGTACACCTCGGGCTTCTGCGCGAGATCGGTGTACCCCGAGTACGGGATGCCGCGCCGCTCGGCCCAGTTGCCCACCGAGCCCATGTCGATGTTGATGAACGCGCACACGCGATCGCGGCTGTCGCCGAACGCGACGGCCTCCTTCACGTGGGGCGAGAACTTGAGCTTGTTCTCGATGTAGTTGGGCGCAAACATGGCGCCGTTCCACAGCTTGCCCACGTCCTTCGCGCGGTCGATGATCTTGAGCTGTCCGCCGGGCTCGAAGAATCCGGCGTCGCCCGTGTGGAACCAGCCTTCGGCGTCGATCGACTCGGCGGTGGCGTCGGGACGCTTGTAGTACTCCTTGAGGAGCATGGGTCCGCGCACGAGGACTTCGCCGTTGTCCGCGATCTTCATCTCGACGCGCGGCGCGGGCAGGCCCACTGCATCGAGCTTCACCTCGTCGTCGGGCTGCAGGCAAACGTAGGCGCAG
>CAZIZD010000003.1:0-24489 GCA_964543615.1 uncultured Alcaligenaceae bacterium
GTGGCGCTGAAGCTGCCCGCGGTGCTGGTGGCAGTGAACGTCGGGCTTGCCGCGAGGCCGTTGGCATCTGTGACGGCGGTCGCCACCTTGCCAAGGCCGCCCGTGAAGTTCGCGCTTGCGCCACTCGCGGGCAGGCTGAACGTGACGGTCGCTCCCGAGACCGGGTTGCCCGCTGCGTCGGTTACCGTGGCCTGCAGCAATGCCCCGAACAACGTGCCGGTGATCGTCGTCTGCGGCGTCCCGCCGGAAGCAACGATCGCCGCGGGCGCGCCCGCCGTGTTGGTGAGGCTGAAGGTCGCAGGTGTGGCCACGCCGGCGACCGCTGCATTCGCGGTCCACGTGCCGGTCAGCGTATTGGCGACTAGAGAAGGCGCGATGGCAATGCCGGCCGAATCCGTCGCCGCCGTGGCGCTTGTACTGCCCCCCGCGAACGTTCCCGAGACACCGGATGTAGGGAGCGCAAACGTCACCGCGATCCCCGACAAAGGGGAACCGCCAGCATCCTTGACCTGAGCCTGGAGTCGAAGCACGAAAGGCGTTCCGATACTGGCGGTCTGGAGCGAACCCTGCACAGCGGTGACGCTGACCGGATTGGGCGACGTGTTTGTGAGGACGAACGATGCCTGCACGTTGCGCCCTTCGACAAACGCCTTGGCGGTGTGCACACCCGGTGCGGCGTTCGCGGCCAACGCGGGCGAGACGGCAACGCCAGCGGCATCCGTCACCGCAAGCGCAACGCGTGCGCCGGTCGCAAAGTTGGCCGTTGCGCCCGTGCCCGCCAGGATGAAGGTCACGCCGATGCCCGGCATTGGGCCGCCCGCGTCATCGGTTACGGTGGCCGAGAGAGACTGGCCGAATGACGAGCCGGGCATCGTCGATTGACCCGATCCCCCGGTTGCGGCGATCGATATTGCATGACTTCCGACATGCGCGACGGCGGCGGCAACGCTGCTTCCGCTCGAGGCCGATGCGTCGCCAAGCTGGCCGTACGTATTGTCTCCGACGCAGCGAATGCCACCACTCGTGAGCAGTCCGCACGTATGCGTGTATCCAGCGCCCGGCCCTGCGACAACCCCCAGCGCGGGGAGCGTGACCGGTGTCGCGCTCGGTGCGCCCGCGCCATTGCCAAGCTGGCCGTTGGCGTTCCCGCCCCAGCACAACATGGCTCCTCCGGAGAGTGCGCAGGTGTGGAATTCGCTGGCGGACAACGCCGTTACGCTGGCAAGGGCCAGAACCGCGGCAGCGGTTGCGCGGGAGACGAAGCTTCCGTCGCCAAGCTGCCCCTGGCCGTTGTCACCCCAGCACGCGACGCTGCCGTCGTTGCGCAGCGCGCATGTGTGCAGCCCTGCGGCGTGGATGCTTGCGACATCGGAGAGACCCGCAACGTCGACCGGCGTCGCGCTCGATGCGTACGTTCCCGTCCCGAGCTGGCCTTCGGCTCCGCGTCCCCAACACTTGACCGTGCGCTCGGCCATGAGCGCGCACGTGTGGGAGTCGCCCGCGCTGATCGCGACCACGCCTGACGCGAGGCCGACGACGTCGACCGCAGACGAGCGGTCGATTTGCGTGCCATCCCCCAGTTGCCCGCCATTGCCATTCCATCCCCAACACTTGGCGGCGCCGCCCTGGGTCAGCGCGCAGGCATGCCCGCCGCCGACGCTCAATCCCACAATGCCGTTGCCGAGTCCGAGCACATCCACTGGCGCCGATCGGTCCGCGGTCGTGCCGTCGCCCAGTCTTCCGTTCGCGTTGTGGCCCCAGCATTTGACACCGCCGGTTTCCAGCAATGCGCACGAACTCCAAAGGTGCGCGCGTACCGCGAGCGAGCGCCCGCCAAGCCCGGTCACCGGCATCGGTTGTGCGTGTCCGGCGGTGGTGCCGTCGCCGAGCTGCCCGAAGCCGTTGTCGCCCCAGCAGACGATGCCGCCCGTGTCGGCGTCGATGGCGCAGTTGTGACGGCCGCCTGCGGCGAGTGATAGCGCGTCGACGTCGGGGACGACTGCCGATTGATTGGTCAAAGCGAACGATGCGGGACGATCGACACCCGCTGCCGTCGCCCTGATTTCAAAACCCCCAGCGATGCCATTCGCGGTCGCGGCGACCTGAGCGCTTCCGTTCGCGTCGGCAATGACCCAGCGCGCAGACAAGCTTGCGCTGGCACCGCCGATAGGTGGCGTGAATGCAACGAGGTAGCCGGCGCCAGGATCGCCCGAAGCCGCGCGCACATTCACGCGCAACGGTTGAGCGAATGCTGTCTGGACTTGTGTTGCTTGTCCGCTGCCGTTCAGGACCACGATCGAAGTCGAGGGGCCTCCGAAGAAAATCGAAGATGTCGGTTGGTTGCGAATGGTGACCGTGGTGCCGTCACCCAGCTGGGCGTCGCTGTTCATTCCCCAGCATGCCACCGTGCCGTTCTGCAAGCGCGCACACGTGTGCGTATGCTGCGACGCGATCTGCACTGCAGGGGCGGAGAGCGGGACGCTCACAGGTAGTGCGAGTGAACCTCCCGTCGTGCCGATCCCGAGCTGGCCGGAGGCGTTGTTTCCCCAGCACCTCACTGCGCCGGAGGCGTCGAGGGCACATGCATGTTGGTAGCCCAGCGCGATTCCGACGACGCCGCTCAGGCCCGACACGTCCGTTGGAGTGCGTGCGGGTTGGAACGTGCCGTTGCCGAGCTGTCCCTGGCGATTCTCGCCCCAGCACTTCACCCCGCCTGCAGTGGTCACCGCACACGTGAAGTCGGTGCTCGCCGACACGGCGCGAGCGCTGACGCCCAGCGCGGTAACAGGCACCAGCGAAAGCGTAGTCGTGCCATCGCCTAACGCGCCCTCGACATTGACGCCCCAGCACATCACTTCGTTCGTGACCGCCACCGCGCACGAGTGCGACCATCCTGCGCCCACCGCAATTGCGGGCGGCAGGCCGCTGACGGCGATTGCTTGCGCTGAAGCACCGCCGATGGTGCCGCCCCCAAGCTGTCCCCCAACGTTGTTTCCCCAGCACTGAACGATGCCCGACGCGGTAAGTGCACACGTGTGAGACCCGCCCGCTGTGAGGGCAACAGCGCTTCCCGCAAGTCCGCTTACGCCGGTGGGCAGTGACCAGTCCGCAAGTGGGAGGGCGCCGAGCTGACCGAAGACGTTGTTGCCCCAGCATTTGACCGTTCCGTCGATTGAGATTGCGCAAGCGTGGTCACCGCCTGCAGCGAGGGAGATCATGCCTGGCCCAAGCCCGGGTGTCGGCATCGCAACCATTGCAGGCAGCGTTGCGACATGACGGAGTGGTCCACCTGAACCCCAGCAGTTGGCGGTACCGATCTCTGTCAGGGCGCAGGAAAAGCTGCCCCCCACGGCGACGTCAAGCGCATATCCGCGTGCGGCATTGGTGAGCGAGAAAGTGACGGACGTCGCAACGCCGGTCACCGACACGCTGACTTGATATGCGCCGGCGATCTGGTTGGCGATGGCGAATACCTGCGCCGTCCCATCGGCACCCGTAACCGCTGTGGTCGCGCTGAGACTGGCAGATGCGCCGCCAATCGACGGGGTAAACGTCACCGTTGTGCCGGCAAGTGAACCGCCACTGCTGTCTCGAACGATCACCACGAGCGGTTGCCCGAACGTGGTTCCCGTCGCTGCAATTTGACTGTTGCCGGACACGATCGCAATCGACGAAGGTCCGGGCGCAAGGTTGGTGAGGGCGAAGGCCGCCGGGGTCGCAACGCCACCGACCGACGCGCTGGCGTGGAACGCACCCGCGACGGCATTCGCCGTGAACACCGGCGAGTCGGCGATCCCGAGAGAGTCGGTAGATACGCTCGCGGCGAGCGCTCCGCCCGAGAATGTCGCCGATGGGCCGGTCGACGGGAGCGTGAACTGCACCGTCGCACCAGCGACCACGTTACCGTCGGCGTCGCGCACGACAGCACGTAAACGGCTTGCATAGACCGTTCCCACCGTCGACGATTGCGGCGACCCCGCGTACACGGCAATCGAAGCAGGGGGGAGTGGGAGGTTCTCCAGGTTGAACGACGCGGCACCCGTCACGCCTGCTGTCGTGGCGGAAACGATGTAGCTTCCCGCATTGCCGTTGGCGGTGATCGAAGGCGAGAGGGCGATGCCGTCGCTGCCGGCATTGACGATGGCACTCGTTGCGCCCGCGCCGAAGGTCGCCGATGGGCCTGACGACGGTGTCGAGAACGTGACAACCGCCCCTGAAATCGCATTACCCGAGGCATCTGTCACCTTCGCCGCCAGTGGCGCAGCGAAGGTCGCGCGAGAGATCGCTGATTGCGGTGTACCGCCAACGGCGGCGATGGCACTCGCGGGACCAGCGGTGACGACGATGCCGGACAGCGTCGCGGTGAGGTTGTCCGCCGCGTCGGCGAACGTGATGCTGTGCGTGCCTGCTCGGTTGAAGGTCACTGCGAAGGCATGCGTGCCGGCGTCGCCAGGAACAAAGTTGTACGGCGAGGGCAGGACCGCGAGATCGTCGGTGCTCGTCGCAGTCACCGTTCCCGCGTAGCTCACGGCATTTTCGTTGGCGGTGGTCCTTGCCGTCACGGTCACGTTGCAAGCGTTACCCGCCGCGATCGGCGATGCGCATCCAGCGAGCGAGAACGCCGCGGCGTAAGAGCCCTCGAGAACGTTGATGGGCCTCGTCTGGTAGGACGCGGATCCGCTGCCGAATTGCCCATCGGCGTTCCATCCCCAACACACGAGCGACTGGCTCACCGCGGCGCAGGTGTGTTGGCGCCCGGCGGTAATCGCCGTAGCGCCGGCAATCCCCGGCACGCCCACGGGGTCCTTGCTCGTGGCGACTTGCGCCCCCACGCCGAGCTGACCCCACGCATTCGACCCCCAGCACTTCACGGTGCCGTCGCCGAGCAGCACACAAGTGTGGCTCTCACCCGCGGTGATCGCCGCGACGCCGCTCAAACCCGGAACGTCCACAGGCACCAGCCGCGACGTCAGCGAACCATCGCCGACCTGCCCAGCGGCGTTGTTGCCCCAGCACTTGACATTGCCGCCGGCGACGATGGCACACGTGTGGCCTCCACCACCCGCAACGATCGCCGACGCGCCGGTGAGCGCTTGAACGTCGACAGGCGCCCAGCGAAGCTGTGTGGTCCCGTCACCGAGTGCTCCGAACGTGTTTTGGCCCCAGCACTTCGCAGCGCCGCCGTTCATCAAGGCGCAGGAGTGCTTGTTGCCCGCGCTTGCGGAGACGGCACCTCCGGCGAGTATTTGCGTTGGCCCGTTGCGGTAGGTACCGGTACCGTCGCCCACCTGTCCCTGGTCATTGGTGCCCCAGCAACTGACCCGTCCCGAACCCCAGATCGCACAGTTGTGCTGGTACCCGACGGCGAGGGAGGACACGCCGGACAAAGAGCCGATCTGAGTGGGTGTCGACGTCGTGGAGAAACCTGTCCCTGAACCATCACCCCAGCAGGCCACGTTGCCCGAATAGAGGGCGCAGGCGTGCGCAAACCCGATTCCCACTTCCGATACGCTTGCAAGGCCCGTGACGGCTGAGAAAGCGCTGCGCCCTCCGCCGCTCGCGGTCGGGGCCCCGGCGCCGCCATCGCCTAACTGCCCGCGGTCGTTCTTGCCCGTGCAGCGAGCGGTTCCGTCGGACAGTACGATGCAGGACGTTGCGTACCCTGCGGTCGCTCTGACCACACCCTGGATTCCAGGGGTCGCGACGGGCGCGTACTCCGGATTCTCATAGGCGTCGCCGAGTTCGCCGAAAGTGTTGCTGCCCCAGCAGCGCACGTGGCCGAGCGTGTTCACGGCGCACGCGTGCTGGCCACGCGCGGAAATCCGCGTGAACGTGTCAGCACCACCAGAACCGGGGCCGGCGAGCGGCACCCGGCTCGTGAAGTTGGCCCCCCCACGCCCGTTGCCGAGCTGACCCGTGAAGCCGTAGCCCCAGCAGTGGTTGCCCTCGTTGCTCGTGACGCACGTGAATTGGTTTCCCGCTGTGATGCGAGGGGTACCCGTCCAAGAGAGGCCTAGCGCAGGGGCGCTTGCGAGGTTGCGGTTGGCGACGGTGTTGTCACCAAGCTGGCCGGATTGATTTGCTCCCCAGCAGTAGTACTGCGCGTTCGCTCCGGCCAGGCACGCATGGTTGGTCCCGGCCGCGAGCGCGAGTGCTGGCGCTGGAGCGGGCTGCACTAGTACCGGGAGGCTGCTCGACGCGTTCGTACCGTTACCAAGCTGTCCCGCCGTGCCGTTGCCCCAGCAGTACACCTGACCTGCGCTGTGCCGCGCGCACGCGAAGGTGCTGCCGGCGACGATGTCTACGATTCCCGTGACCGGAAGGTTGAGCACCGGCTGTGGCGTGTCGGACGGGACGTTGTTGCCGCGCCCCAACTCCCCACTGCCGTTGGCGCCCCAGCACTTCACTGCGCCGACCGATTCCAGCGCGCAGTTGAAGGCGCCTCCCGATGCGATCGCCACCGGGTCGCTCAGATTGCCGACGGCGACGGGAGTCGCTGCACTTTGTGCCCCGCCCGCCTGATTCTCGCCCCAGCACTGGACAGTGCGGGCGGGCGACGTCGTTATGACGCAGGAGTGCGCGTCACCGGAGGCGATCGCCACAGCACCCGAGATGCCAGGTACGTCGAGCGCGATGCTCGAGGGGGTGGTGGTGCCGTTGCCTAGCTGCCCGTATGAGTTGTCCCCCCAGCACTTCACGAAGCCGCCCGCGACCAGCGCGCAGCTGTGCTTCCCGCCAGCCGCAACTTCCTGCACGTGCTCGACGAAAGGCCCCGCAACAGCAGGCCATGACGTCAGGACGGCCACATGGATCGCTGCCACGCCTGCCCATCGCCGGATCGCTTTCACGTCGCCCTCCCGTCATCCTCGCCGGCAATCCGGCTGACGGCGAACGCTAAGGCAGCTCGAGGGAAGGCGCATCATCAGAAGTGATGAACCCGGCGGCCTCGCTTGATTTGACCGGCTCGGCCCGGGTCGCTAGCATCGCGTCGCAATCGCATGCACTGACCCGGCTGGGGGCGCATGCTGACGGACTGGCGGAACGTGTCGGACAATATTGCGGGAGGCGCGCATTGGCGGACGGCGGGCTCACCGTCATAGCACCTGAGCATTGCCGCCGATGGCCCTCCGCGTCGCATCCGAAAGGGATCTCCCATGGATGACCCGACGTACGACGAAATTGTCGGTGGCTTCTACCGGGCAGCCTCGGGCGTCGAAGCATGGGGAACCGCGCTCGACCGCGTGGCAACTGCCTTCCAAGCCTGGGCAGTACCGCTCTGGGGTGTGGACACGGAGTCCGGCGCTCTGCTGTTCAGCCATCACGGTGGCGACGCCTCGCCAGCAACCTCGCTGGATTACATCCGCCGCTTTCATGCAAGCGACCCTCGAACGCGCATCATGCTGTCCGTGCCTATCGGAACCTGGGTGCATTGCCACGAATACTTCGACGATGCGTTCATCGACGGCAGTCCGTTCTACCAGGACTTTCTCATTCCCCACGGCGGCCGTTACTCGAGTGGCGTTACGTTGCTGCTAGAGCGTTCCGAGGTGTTCTGCTTCGGCGTACACAGGGGACAAGGCCATCATCCATTCGACCCATATGAGCGCGAATGGCTCGAACGGATCGGCACGCACGCGCGTGAGGCGGTAATGATCTATCGCCGCCTGCGTGCTGCATTCGAGGAAGCGGGAGCCGGACGCGAGCTCCTCGACAAGTTCGCCTATCCGATGCTGCTGATCGACGAACTGGGCGGCATCCGCTTCCGCAACAAGGCGGCCGCGGCTGCGCTTGAGGAGGGCGACTACATCGTCGACCGCAGCGGCGTGCTCGCGTGCCGCGACCGGCATAGCCACAACGAATTCATGGCGGCGTTGCAGGAGATGGGCCTGCAGGGGGACGCCCACGCGGCCCCAGGCAAGCGGGGCCGCCGGTACCTCCGCATCCGGCGCCTCTCGACAGGCACCCCCATCATCACCAATCTGGTGGCGATACGGCCTCACGCCACGATGAAGGCTTTCGGCAACGCGCAGGTGGCGCTTGCCTTGTTCCACGACCCGGCCGCTTCACGTGAGCTCGACTCCTTCCTCGTCGCCGAGCTTTTCGATCTCACGCCTGCGGAGGCGCGCGTCGCAGTGGCCTTGCGCCGCGGACACTCTGCGCAAACCATCGCCGCCGATCATCGACTGGCCCTTGCAACGGTCCGCTCGCAGATCCAATCGATCTTCGCCAAGACCGGCGTCAATCGCCAGGCCGATCTCGTGCGATTGCTAGAGGGACTTGCGGGATTCGAGACACTCGCTGAGTGAGCGCATACCATTCGCCATGGATCCGATCACCTATGACGAGATGGTCAGCGGTCTATACCGCGCCGCGTGCGGGCTCGATGATTGGGGCGCCGCCCTGCAGCGAATTGCGTCGACGTTCGATTCCTGGGCCGTCCAGATCTTTGGAATCGAAAAGGGAACGGGGCGGCTGATCTTCAGCCATTACGCCGGCTCTGCACCGCCGGAGGCTTCGCTCGGCTACATCACGAAATACCATGCGATCGACCCGCGCGCCGGTCTGTTGATGACGCAGCCAGATGTGGTGTGGGTACACTGCGTCGATCACTTCGATGATGCCTACGTCGCGGAAAGCGCGTTCTACCAAGACTTCCTTCTGCCTTATGGTGGTCGGTATGTCACCGGAACCAAGGTTTACGAGGACGCCGACGCCCTTGCAGTCTTTTCCGCGATGCGAGGTGTGGGGCGGCCGCCTTTCGACGACAAGGAGCGCGCCGATCTGAAGCGCCTCGCGGAGCATGTACGTGAGGCGATCCGCGTCTATCGCCGCCTGCGTGCTGCATTCGAGGAAGCGGGAGCCGGACGCGAGCTCCTCGACAAGTTCGCCTATCCGATGCTGCTGATCGACGAACTGGGCGGCATCCGCTTCCGCAACAAGGCGGCCGCGGCTGCGCTTGAGGAGGGCGACTACATCGTCGACCGCAGCGGCGTGCTCGCGTGCCGCGACCGGCATAGCCACAACGAATTCATGGCGGCGTTGCAGGAGATGGGCCTGCAGGGGGACGCCCACGCGGCCCCAGGCAAGCGGGGCCGCCGGTACCTCCGCATCCGGCGCCTCTCGACAGGCACCCCCATCATCACCAATCTGGTGGCGATACGGCCTCACGCCACGATGAAGGCTTTCGGCAACGCGCAGGTGGCGCTTGCCTTGTTCCACGACCCGGCCGCTTCACGTGAGCTCGACTCCTTCCTCGTCGCCGAGCTTTTCGATCTCACGCCTGCGGAGGCGCGCGTCGCAGTGGCCTTGCGCCGCGGACACTCTGCGCAAACCATCGCCGCCGATCATCGACTGGCCCTTGCAACGGTCCGCTCGCAGATCCAATCGATCTTCGCCAAGACCGGCGTCAATCGCCAGGCCGATCTCGTGCGATTGCTAGAGGGACTTGCGGGATTCGAGACACTCGCTGAGTGAGCGTGCTCAGTAGTTGACATTGAGCTGCATCCCGAACCCGCTCCACGATCTGGCACTCCCGCCCTGGCTCGCGTACAGATCCTTGTAGCCCGCGCCCGGTGTCGCGTAGGCAGCGAAGACGTTGACGTTCACGCGCTTGCTGGCGGTGTACGTCCAGACCACGTCGACTTCGTTGGCCAGCGCCTTGTTCGGTACGCCGCCTCCCGTGGTCACCGGCTTGTTGGGATCGGGCACCGCGAGCGGCGAGTTAGCCTCGACCGCGCGGAACGCGAGCGCTATCACCTGCAGGATGTTGCGCTCGGTCGGCGTCAGCGTGATCGACGCGGCGAGGCTCGCGAGATTCGTGTTGTTGAACAGGGTGCTGCCGAGCTTGCCCTGGTACCAGTCGGGATCGCCGCCACCGAAGTAGAGCGGGTCGAAGCCTTCCCACGCGGGCGTGCCGGGGTTGTCGCCGGAAAACCACGCGTAGCGCAACGTGACGAGCGGCTTCCACGCCCAGTCCTTTGCGTTGTAGTTGGCCGCGGCGTACCAGCCGCTCGCCGAGACCCCGCTCTTGCGCTCCCACGCGTACTCGCCCGTGAGCCACGCGTTGGGCAGCTTGGCGCTCGGGTGCCAGCGCACGCGCACGTCGTAGACGCTGAGCCCGTCGCGCGTGGAGATCCCCGACTCGGGCACGTACAGATAGAGCAGTGCGCCCCGCAGCGGACCCTCCTTGTCCCACGCGATCTCGACGCCGGAAATACGCGTGCCGGTGTCGGCTGAGGTCGCGTCGTTGGGCTTGAGCCAGAACGCCTGCGCCGCCACGTCGCCGATCGTGGCCTTGCCGATCGCCGCGTTCTGCCACGTCGTGCGCGGACCCAGATAGTTGGCGCCACGCTGCGCCCCATTGCTCGCGCCCGAGGCGATGAGAAAGCTTTGCCCGAGCACGAGGCTCTGGTGCCCGTACGAAAGGTCGAACTGCAGGCGGCGCGCCTTGTCCTCCCAGCGCGCGCCTGCGTACAGCTGCTCCATGTCGCCGTGCCAGGTGTTGCCGACCCCGTCGTAATCCATGCCGCGCGTCGTGGTCTCGAGATACGCAACGCCTCCATAGAGGGACGTGGACTCCGAAAGCCGCCATTGCGCGGTGAGCCCCGGCTGCACGAAGGCCTCTGCCCACGAGGGATCGTTGCGATACGAGGGCGTGGCCTGCGAGGCGGGGAGCGAGAACTGGTTGTTGCGGAACGCGAACAGGCCGAGCGTTGCGGCGAGGCTTGCCTCGACGGTCAACTTGTCGTCGCGGTACAGGAGCGGCCATGCCGCGGGGCCAGCGCCCTGCAGCAACCCCGCGGGACCCGCGCGCGAATCGTCGGGCCGCGCCGCGGCGCGCGGAGGCCCCACGAAGATGCGCGGCGCGAAGTCCTCGAAGACGGGATGGGAAGCGGCCTCGTCGTAGAGGTCGGCAACGACGACGGGTGCCGGGTCCGGCGGCGCGTCCTGCGCGCACGCGAGTCCCCCGACCGCACTGGCCATCGCAACGAGCGCGCGACGCACGCTCCTTGCGTTCGTCTCCACGCTACGCGCCTGCGGCCGCCAACAGCGTCTGCGTATACGCCTCGCGAGGCGCCGCGAACAGCGCTTCCGCCTCGCCCTGTTCGACGATGACGCCGTCCTTCATCACGAGCACGCGATGCGACATCGCGCGCACGACCGCAAGGTCGTGACTGATGAACACGTAGCTCATTCCGTAGCGCACCTGGAGATCACTGAGCAGCGCCAGCACCTGCTGCTGCACGGAAACGTCGAGCGCCGACGTGGGCTCGTCGAGCACGAGGATCTCCGGATGCAGCACGACCGCGCGCGCGATGGCGATGCGCTGCCGTTGACCGCCCGAGAACTCGTGCGGATAGCGCGTGAGCACGTCCATGACGCCGCCCGCCGCGGACAAGCCCACCTCCGCCAGCATGTCGACGATGCGCTTGCGCCGCTGCTCCTTCGAGAGCTCCGGCATGTGCAGCGCGATGCCCTCGCCCACGATCTGCTCGATCGTCATCCGCGGGGAAAGCGAAGCGAACGGATCCTGGAACACCACCTGCATGCGCCGGCGCATCGCGCGCAGCGTGGCACGATCAGCGTCATCGATGCGCGCGCCCTCCACGGTGATCGTGCCCGAGGCGATCGGCTGCAGCGCGAGCAGCGCCATGCCGAGCGTGGTCTTGCCGGAGCCCGACTCGCCGACGATGCCGAGCGTCTCGCCGCGCCGCAGCGCGAGCGTGGCGTTGCGGACGGCGCGGAAGCTGTCCTTGGAGAACCAGCCCTTGCTCGTGTGGAAGTCGACGCTGACGTCGTCGGCCGCGGCCAGGACCGGCGCGTCGGCGGGCACGGGCTTCACCGTGCGCTGCGGACGGCTGTTGATCAGCTTGACCGTGTAGGGGTGGCGCGGGTGCGCGAACACTTCGTTCGTATAGCCCTGCTCGACGAGCCGTCCGCGCTCCATCACGCCCACGCGATGCGTGAAACGCTTGACGAGGTTGAGATCGTGCGTGATGAAGAAGATCGCCATCCCGTACTCGCGCTGCAGGTCGTCTAGCAGCGCCAGGATCTGCACCTGGATGGTCACGTCGAGCGCGGTGGTGGGCTCGTCGGCGATGAGAAGCTTGGGGCGGCACGCGAGCGCCATCGCGATCATCGCGCGCTGGCGCTGGCCCCCGGAGAGCTGGTGCGGGTACGCGTCCACGCGACGGCCCGGATCGGGAATCCCCGTGCGATCGAGGAGCTCGATCGCGCGGGCGCGGGCGGCCTTCTTGTCGAGTCCCTCGTGCAGTTCCAGCACCTCGCCGATCTGGTTGCCGACGGTGTAGAGCGGGTTGAGCGCGGTCATCGGCTCCTGGAAGATCATCGCGATGTCGCGGCCGCGCAATGCTTGCATCTCGCGCTCGCTCTTCTGGAGCAGGTCCTCGCCGTTGAAGCGGATCGCGCCCTCGTAGCGAGCGGTCTCGATGAGCCGCAGCACGGACAGCGCCGTCACCGACTTGCCGGAGCCCGATTCGCCGACGAGCGCGAACTTGTCGCCGGCGTCGATCGCGAACGAGACGCGGTCGACCACGCGCGACGGGCCGAAGTTGACGCAGAGATCGTCGACCTCGAGAAGTGTGCTCATCGCGCCGCCCTCATGACTTCCTCGTGTCGAAGGCATCCCGTAGCGCGTCGCCGATGAACGTGAGCAGCAGGAGCGTGATCACAAGGACGAGGAACGTGGGCACCGAGATCCACCACGCGTCGAGGTTGTCCTTGCCCTGGCGCAGGAGGTCGCCCAGCGAGGCGGAGGTGGTGACGCCCAGGCCCAGGAAGTCGATCGCGGCCAGGAACAGGATCGCACCGCTCATGCGGAACGGGAGGAACGTGATCACCGGGGTCATCGAGTTGGGCAGCAGGTGGCGCCTGATGATCTGCACGTTGGACAGGCCCATGGCGCGCGCCGCCTTGACGAATTCGAGGGTGCGGTTGCGCAGGAATTCCGCGCGGACGTAGTCGGATAGATGGACCCACCCGAACAGCGCGAAGACGATGAGCAGGAGCAGCATCGACGGCTCGAAGATCGACGCAATGATGATGAGGACGTACAGCTCGGGGATGGCGTTCCAGATCTCGATGACGCGCTGCATGCCAAGGTCCACCCAGCCGCCGAAGTAGCCCTGGATCGCGCCCATGACGATGCCGATGGCGACCGCGATGGCGGTCAGCGCGAGGCCGAACCACACGCTGGTCCGGAACCCGTACAGGAGGCGCGCGACGACGTCGCGTCCGGCCTCGTCCGTGCCGAGCCAGTTCATGCGGTTGGGCGGAGCCGGCGCAGGCGTGTAGTCGAAGTAGTTGACCGTATTGCCCGTGTACACGTTGAGCGTGAAGAGCGCGAAGTTGCCGGGCTTCCCGAACTGCTCGCGGATGAACGGGTCGTGCCAGTCGGTGGGCGACTTGAAGTCCCCGCCGAAGCGCGTCTCGGGCGGGTTGCTGAGGAACGGCACGAACCAGGTGCCGTCGTAGCGCGCGAGGAGCGGCTTGTCGTTGCTCACGACCTCGGCGAAGGTGCCGAGCAACAGCATGATCGCAAACACGATCAGCGACACGAAGCCCAGGCGGTTGCGGCGGAAGCGTCCCCACGCGCGCTGGTTGGGCGACAGCGAAGTCGTGCGCACGGGCGCGGCGACGGCGGCTGCGTGGTCGGCGGCGGTCGCGACGTCGTTCATTTTGCCGCCGCCGCGAACTGCACCCGCGGATCGACCGCGACGTACAGGAGGTCGCCGACGAGCTTCACCACGAGGCCCAGCAGCGTGAAGAAGTAGAGGCTACCCATCACGACGGGGTAGTCGCGGCGCACGATCGCCTCGTAGGAGAGGAGCCCGATGCCGTCGAGCGAGAACAGCGTCTCGATCAGCAGCGAGCCCGCGAAGAAGGCGGTGATGAACGCGGCCGGGAAGCCGGTGACGATCGGGATCAGCGCGTTGCGGAACACGTGCTTGTAGAGGACCTTGCGTTCCGACAGTCCCTTGGCGCGGGCGACGAGGACGTACTGCTTGCGGATCTCCTCGACGAACGTGTTCTTGGTCAGCAGCGTCACGACGGCGAAGCTGCCGATGGCGTAGCAAGTGAGCGGCAGCGCAAGATGCCAGAAGTAGTCGAGGATGCGTTTGGGCCACGACAGCGATGCCCAGTTCTCGGACGTGAGCCCGCGCAGCGGGAACCAGTCGAGGAACGTGCCGCCCGCGAACAGCACGATCAACAGCACGCCGAGCGCAAAGCCCGGCAGCGCGAAGCCGATCAGCACCAGCAGCGTCGTGCTTGCGTCGAATCTGGATCCCTCCCGCACGGCCTTGGCGACGCCGAGCGGGACGGAGATGAGGTAGGTGAGCAGGAACGTCCACATGCCAAGGCTGATGGACACCGGCAGCTTTTCCTTGATGAGCTCCCACACGCCCTTGTTGTGCATGAAGCTCTTGCCCAAGTCGAAGCGGGCGAAGTCCCGCATCATCTCGAAGTAGCGAGTGAGCGGCGGCTTGTCGAAGCCGTAGAGCTTCTTGATCTCCTCGATCTGCTTGGCGTCGAGGTCGCGCCGTCCTCCGCTGGCGGAGCGCGGGCCCTCGCCACCGACGTTGCGCATCTCGGCGACGAGCTGTTCGACCGGACCACCCGGCACGAACTGGATCAGGATGAAGGTGACGGTCAGGACCCCGACGATGGTCGGGATCATGAGAAGCAGGCGCTTGGCGACGTATTGGAGCATCTACGGTTTCACGATCCGGACTGCGCTTCGCGCGCGGATTCCTTGAGCCACCACGTGGTAACGGCCCACGTGGGCCATTCGCCGCTCTCGTCGGTGGTGTAGTACTTGGGCTGGGTCTTGGGGATGCCGAACTTGTTCCAGTACGACGAGAGGTAGCCCGCCGAGTACAGCTGCGGAACCTGGTAGTGCTGGTGCATCACGATGCGGTCGAAAGCACGCGCGGCGTCGCGCAGCTGCTCGTAGGTCTTCGCGTCCTCCATGGCCTTGAGCGCCGCATCGATGGCCGGGTCCTTCACGCCGCGGAGGTTGCCCGATCCCTGCGTGTCGGCCTTCTTGCTGGCGAAGAGCTCCATGTAGTCGCTCGCCGAAGGAATCGCGAAGTCGGGCGTGCGGATGGTGGCAAGGTCGAAGTCGAATGCCTCGAGCCGCTTGCGATAGAGCGCGAAGTCGACCTGGCGCACCTTGAACTTGATGCCGACCTTGGCGAGGTTGCGCGCCCAGATCACGTTGCGGAACTGCTGGCTGCCCTGCGTCTCGAGATACTCCATCTCGAACGGCTCGCCCTTGGCGTTGCGCAGCACGCCTTCATCGTCCATCTTCCATCCCGCCTGCTCGAGCAGCGTGCGCGCCTTCTTCAGGTTGTCGCGCAGCGCGTTGGGGCCGGTGTCCGTGCGCGGCGGCACGTAGGGCATGCCGAACACCTCGGGCGGAAGCTTGTCGCGATACGGCTCGAGGATCGCGAGCTCGCCGGGGCTCGGCAGCCCCTTGGCCGCGAAGTCGGAGTTGGAGAAGAGGCTGTAGGCGCGCACGCGCATGTTGTACAGATTGATCTTCTCGAAGTCGTAGGTGTAGTCGAGCGCTTCGCGCACACGGCGGTCCTGGAAGATCGGGCGGCGCAGGTTGATGATGTAGGCCTGGTGGCCCTGCCCCATCTCGTGCTCGAAGATCTTCTTGACGATGCGGCCGTCGCGCCACTTGGCGCCCTGGTGCCCGCGCACGTACTGCGACGCGACGAACTCCTGGATGATGTCGAACTCGCCGGCCTTGAAGGCCTCCATGCTGACGGCGCGGTCCTTGTAGAGGCGGTAGACGACGCGGTCGAAGTTGAACATGCCCTTGCGCACGCCCAGGTCCTGCGCCCAGTAGTCCTTCTGCCGTTTCAAGGTGATGCCGCGGCCCGAGTCGGTCGCCTCGATGAGGTACGGCCCGGTGGTGATCGGGTACTCGGTGATGACCTGGTCGAAAGGCTTGGGCTTGCCGTCCGGGCCGGCTCCCCACTTGCGTGAGAAGACTGGGGACGTAGCCACGGTGAAAATCATGTCGTCGGTGCGGTCCCTGAGGTCAACCCGCACCGTGCGGTCGTCGACGACCGTGACCTTGTCGATGCCCTCGAGTGCTGCGCGGATCGCCGGCGCCGCACCCTTGCTCGTCAGCATGTCGAAGGAGTGCTTCACGTCCGCGGCCAGCACCGGGTCGCCGTTGTTGAAGCGCGCCTTGGGATGGATGCGGAACGTGATCGACGAGCGATCCGCCGGGACCAGCATCTCCTCGGCGACCAGGCCGTAGATCGTGCCGGCCTCATCGCCGGGGCGCACCGCGAGGCCCTCGAACATGTGGATCACGACGCCGGTGGGCGGGCTGCCCTTCAGCGTGTACGGATTGAACTTGTCGAAGCTCGTGCGCCGGTCCGGGTTGCCGAGGTAGATCGTCCCGCCCTTCGGCGCATCCGGGTTCACCCATTCGAAATTCTTGAAGCCCCTGGGATACTTGGGCGTACCACCGAAGGCGACGTAGGCGTGGGACCACACGCCCGTCGTGGACCCGCCGTCGTTCACGGTGTCCTGGGCCTTGGCGGCCGGGGATGCGGGAGCGGCGAACGCCGGCCCGGCCAGCAGGGCCAATGCGGTGATCAGGATCGAAAGTGCGCGCGTCATGGTGTCGTTTGCAACCGTGGGTTGGGACGCTCCTACCTATAACGCGCCGGACTTAAGCCAGCATTAATGGCGCCCTGGCGGCCGCCCTCCCCCTTTGGCGGGCGCTATTCTCCCACGACCCGGGCCAGCGTATCCGCGAACATGCCGGCGACGTCGAACCCGGTCTGCTCGCCGATTTCCACGAAGCACGTGGGCGAGGTGACGTTGACCTCGGTGAGGCAGGGCCCGATCACATCGAGGCCCACTACCAGGAGCCCCTCCTTCCAGAGCGCGGGCGCCAGGGCCTCGGCGATCTCGCGGTCCCGCTGCGTGAGCGGCCGGGCCTCGCCGCGCCCGCCCGCCGCGAGATTGCCGCGCGACTCGCCCGCCTTGGGAATGCGCGCGAGGCAATAGGGCACGACCTCGCCGCCGATGAGGAGGACGCGCTTGTCGCCGTCCACGATCTCCGGCAGGTAGCGCTGCACCATGACCATGCGGCGCCCGTGCTGCGAGACGGTCTCGACGATCACGTTGCGGTTGGGATCGCTCTCGCGCACGCGGAAGACCGACGCGCCGCCCATGCCGTCGAGCGGCTTCACCACGACGTCTTCCTGGTCGTCGATGAACTGGCCGACCAGGTCCATGTCGCGCGTGACGAGCGTGGGCGCGGTGTAGTCGCGAAACCTGGCGATCGCGAGCTTCTCGTTGTTGTCGCGGATCGCGCGCGGCCGGTTGAACACGCGCGCGCCTTCGCGCTCCGCGCACTCGAGGAGGTACGTCGAATACACGTACTCCATGTCGAACGGCGGGTCCTTGCGCATGATGACCGCGCTCCAGTCCTTGAGCTCCCGCAGCTCGCCGTCGCCCGCGCGATACCAGTGGTCGTTGTCGTCGAAGACCTCGATCGGACGCGCGCGCCCCATCGTGCGGCCAGCGTCCCACAGGAGGTCGCGCTGCTCGAGCGCGAACAGGCGATGCCCACGCTTTTGCAGGGCACGCATCATCGCGATGCTCGAGTCCTTGTAGGCCCGAAGCTCCGGCAGCGGATCGAGGATGAAGGCGACGTCCATTTCAGCAGTCAGGAATCAGATGGCAGGCAAGGCGGACCGCGTGCGGCCTGCCATCCTACCGCATGCGCCGGTCACTTCCGCACCAGCGCCGCAAGGCCGCGGATGTCGGCGGCCGCCGCGCGCGACGCGATGGCCTCGATGCGGCGATACCGCTCGACCACGTCGCGTCCGACGGGCGTCAATGCGGCGCCGCCGCCGTGCGTCCCGCCCGCACCCGCCTCGACCACCGGCGTCACGAAACTGCGGTTCATCGTGTCGACCAGGACCCAGGCACGCCGGTAGGACATGCCGAGCGTTCTTGCGGCCGCGGTGATCGACCCTTCGCGCCCGATGGCCTCGAGGAGTGCCACTTTGCCCGGCCCGATTGCTATGTCCTCGCCCCGGGTTACGCGGAGACGGAAGGCCGCCTGCGCCTTGGCCATTGCCTTCACGCTCCCGCGAAAGCGCCGCGCGACGCGAGCGCGCCCGGATAGAGATCGTCGAGCACGTGCAGCGCGGCCTCACGCAGGTACGCGGTGACCGCCTCCATGATCGCATCGGGGTCGCCGTCCATGCGTGCGGCAAGGATGGCCGTGAGCTGGTCGCCCTTCGCCGCCGTCGCCGACTCGATCCTCGCGCGCCAGTCCGCGGGCGCGTCGCGTTCCACGAATGCGCCGCGGCCGCGGCCGTAGTGCGCGACGGCGAGGTAACGCAGCAGCACGTCGGCGCAAAGGCGCACGATGAACGCATCGTCGAAGCGGATGGTCTCGTCGGTCTGCCCGCGCGCGACGTTGAAGGCGCGTGCGATGCCCGCCCCGCCGAGGGCGCCCAGCACCGCGCCGGTGAGCATGCCCGCGCCAAACGTGAGCCCGCCCGCGGCGAGGTCGGCGGCGAGCCCGGTCATCGCGCCCGACAGCACGCCGCCCATCGCCGCCGCCTTGCCTTCGTCCACCGGGCCGTCGCGGGCGATGTCCTGCGCAAGGTGCGCCTCGACCTCGGCCGCCGCTCGGCCGGACAGGCCGTGCTCGGCAATGAGCACCTGCATCGCCTCGTCCATGCGCGCGCTGACATCGCTTGCGAGCGTCTTCGCGGCGCGCGTCTCCTCTGCCTTCGCGTCGCCTTCGCCGATGCCGAGGGCACTCCCGATCCTGCGCAGCATCGCGGGACGCGGCACGACGACGCGCGCGCACGCCGCCGTCGTCACGACCCGTGCGAGTGCCGCCATCGAAGCTTCGAGCTGGGCCGCGCGGCGTGCGTCCCACGCCGCGGAAAGGCGCGCGAACGCGTCGCGCTTGTCCTGCGGCACCGCATCGCCGATGGCATCGAGCAGGGCGAACTCCTGCACCCAGCAGCGCGCGAAGGCGTCGAAGGCGATCACGTCGCGCACGTGGGGATGTGCGGCCAGCGCGCGGCGCCAGCGCGCGACGTCGTCCTCCTCGTGTGCGGGTCCGGTCTGGTTGAGCAGCATCAGCACGGGCTTTTGCATCCACGCGAGGATCGCGAGCTCGGGATCGAGGTACCCCGCATCGGCGGGATCCTCGGCGGCGTTGACAAGATAGAGCACGACGTCCGCCTCGTCGCGCACGTTGCGCACGGCGCGCTGCGTGAGGAAGAACGCGCGGTCGCGAAAGCGGTCCCACACCTGCGTCAAGAACCATCCCACGGGATTGCCTTCGAGGGCGAGGCGCTTGGCGAGCCGCGCGCTGTCGCCGAAGCCCGGCGTATCCCACAGCACGAGCACGTCGCCCTGGGCGGATTCGACGAGCGTGTGCGCGCTCGCGTCCTGCGTGACGTGCGGCGCGTCGCGCACCTCGCCCACGTCGCGGCCCGTGAGCGTGCGCGCGAGCGTCGTCTTGCCGGCATTGGTGTGCGAGACGAGCGAGAGCGTGACCGTGGTCACGGGCGCTCCGCCGGTTCTGTCAGCGCTTCGAGGGACTTCTCCACGTCGCCTTCGATCGCCTCGAAGTCGGGTTGCGCCAGGTCCACGAACACCGCGTGCGGAGCCACCTCGCGCCACAGTGCGCGCCGCGACTCGATGCGGGCGGCGTCCCCATCCGCGCGGGCGGCGATGGCGGACATGTCGACCATCGCCAGCACGGGCCGATCCGCGCGTGCCAGCGCCGTGAGGAATCGGGCATGCGCTTCGGCCTCGGGTGTGCTCGCGGCGTTGAAGAGGGCGATCGCGACTTCCCCGGCGGGCGCGCGGACATCCTCCTCGCTGCCGTAGGCCACGGAAGACGCGAGCGCGAGGCTCGCATGACCTCCCATCGCGCGGTCGAGCAGCGACTGCAGCGACGCGCGCGCCGGCTCGCTCAAGGTGAAGCTGTACGGCACGACGGCAATAGCGGTGGCGCTTGCCTTGAACCCGCGCAGGAGCCGCGCAAAGTAGGCGTCGCGCAACTCGTCCAGGAGATGCGCGCCGCGATACCGCTCCGTGAGCCATGCGATGAGTGCAAGCGCCAGTCGCGGAAGGATCACGACCGCGGCGAGGGTGGCCGCCATGAGATGCAGCCAGAGCGCCGCGTTCTCGCTCGCGGGCGCGCGCATGGCCGCGATGCGCGCG
The DNA here is from genome assembly GCA_964543615.1 of uncultured Alcaligenaceae bacterium. Lineage (GTDB taxonomy): Bacteria > Pseudomonadota > Gammaproteobacteria > Burkholderiales > Casimicrobiaceae > VBCG01. The sequence goes on from CAZIZD010000003.1 coordinate 20,257, forward strand.
ACCTCGGGGACCTGCACGCCGAGCGCGAACGCGCCGGGCGCGTAGAACGCCGCAACCCACGTGCGCACCGCGGAGGGCTCGAGGAACGTCGATTCCCATGTCGCACGGTATTCGAGCCCGAGCCCGCGCACGTACAGGCCGGCGATGACGCCGAGCGCGAGCGCCGCTGCCGCGAGATGAAGCACGCGCGCCGCGCGGGCCGCATAGAGTCCGCGCGATACCTGCGACCAGTGCTCGGCAAACGCGGTGACCGCGGGGTCGGCGGCGCGTCCCGCGCTGCGCGCCCCGCCAGCGAGGCGCGTGAGCATGCGGGCGATCGGACCCGCGCCGGGCTCGCCGTAGCGCACGACGAAACGCGACGCGAGGAGCGCGTACACGACGAGGTTCCACACGACGAGCACTGCCACCGGCGGTGCCATGATGTTGATGCGCTCGCTCGGACCGATGGCATCCGAGACCGCCCCCAGCACGAAGGCCGCGGCCACCGCACTGGTGCCGATCCACCCGCGCCATTGCCACGTCTGCGCAAGACGCGCTACGCGATGCTTGCGCGACGCGAGCCGCTCGAGCGCCAAAGTCGCACGGCGGCCTACGAAGACTTCGGGCGCGGCCGCCTCCCCCACGACTTCCGCGGCCGCGCGCGAGGCCCACGCGCGGTCGGCGTCGGTCCATTCGGCGTGCGCGCGATCGGTGATCTCGACCGCGCGCACGGCCGTCACGGCTAGGGCGGTGCGCTCGTCCAAATGGGGTCAGGTTCGATATTCGTTACGATCGGCATTGTCTCGCATGTGCCGGCCGGCGGATTCGAACCCGACCCTATTTCTTGCGCGGCGGCAGCGCCTTGCGTGCGAGCACCGGGCGCTCGCCGAAGTCCGGAAGGCCGGGCTTGCGCTTCTCCACGAGGTCGAGCGCAGTGGCGAGCGACACCTCGAGCTGGCGGTCGCGTCCCTCGCGCGCATCCTGCGGCGCGTTGTCGACCTCGATGGTCGGGTCGGTGCCGTAGTTCTCCACACCGAAGCCCACGTCCTCGAACCAGAACGAGAACTCGGGCTGCGTGGTCTGCGTGCCGTCGACCAGCGCGTGACGCGGCCAGATGCCCACGACGCCGCCCCAGGTGCGCGTGCCCACCAGCGGGCCGATGCCCATGAGCTTGAAGTTGTGCGAGAAGATGTCGCCGTCCGATCCCGCGTGCTCGTTGGTGAGCGCAACCACCGGCCCCGCCACCGCCTCGTCCGGATAGGGCGAGGGCTTCATGTAGCGCGACAGGTTGTAGCCGGTGCGCTTGCGCGCGACCTTCTCGAGCAGGAGCTGCGACACGTGGCCGCCGCGGTTGTAGCGCAGGTCGACGATCAGCGCGTCGCGGTCGCACTCGGTGCTGAAGTAGCGATGGAACTCGGCAAAGCCCGCGGACTGCATGTCGGGCAGGTGCAGGTAGCCCACGCGTCCGTTCGACTGCGCATGCACCCACGCGCGGTTGCGCTCGACCCACGCGCGATAGCGCGCCGGCACCTCGTCGGCGACCGTGGTCGCGACCACCGTGCGCTCGCCGCCTTCGCCGGCGAGCGTGATCTCGATCTTGGTGTTGGCCTGGTGCACGAGCAGCGCCTGCGGCGGCACGGACTTCGACACGCGCTGGCCGTTGATCGCGACGATGCGCTCGCCCACCTTCGCCTCCACGCCGATGGCATTGAGCGGCGAATCCGCGCCCGGCTCCCACGGGTCGCCCTGCACGATGTCGGCGATCTCGTAGCTTTCCCCGTCGGCCGCGAGCCTGAACTGCGCGCCGAGCTGGCCGAGCGGCCACGCGGGCGGCTTCCTGTGGTCGCCGCCCATCTCGTAGGCATGCGACGTGCCGAGCTCGCCCTGCATTTCCCAGATCAGGTCGGAGAGCTCGCCGCGCGAGCTCACGCGCGCAAGCAACGGCGCGTACTTGTCGTACACCCCCTTCCAGTCGATGCCGGACATGGTCGGCGTCCAGAAGTGATCGCGCTGCAGGCGCCACACCTCGCGCAGGATCTGCCGCCACTCGGCGCGCGGATCCACCGCTGCGCGAATGCGCTCGAGGTCGAGCCACCCGCTCTTGCGCGAAGGCGCGTCGGATTGCGCCGCGGCATCGCGCTGGTCCGTCTTGCGATTGGCGGGAATGGCGCGCAGGCGCTTGTCCGAGCGCACGATGAGCGTTGTGTGATCGCGCGCCAGCACGAACTTCTCGACGCGATCCGCGAGCGTCTCGGTCTTGTTGGTCGCGAAGTCGAACATCTCGAGCACGCCCGCGGGCTCCTTGTGCCCGCCGCGGCCGTGCGCGCCGACGATGGGCAGCACGGTCCAGATGACCTTGTTCTCGGCAACACCCGCGATCTGCCCGAACTTGTTCTCCGGCACCGGGAAGGCCGCCACGCGGCGCGCGATGCCCGCAAGGTCGATCTTCACCGTGGGCAGGTTGCCGTTCTCGTCGGGCTTGGGCGGCTGCGGCCAGTCGGGGATCAATCCCTTGAGCGGCGGATCGAACGGCGGCGCCCCGTTCGCCTGCAGCGCGATCACGTACGGACGCGACGCGCGCGGGAACGAGAGCTCGAACTGCACGGCGTCGTACACGGGGTCGAACGTGCGGATCGACAGGAAGTAGAGGTACTTGCCGGTGGGATCGAACGCCGGCGCGTAATCGCGGAACTCGGGCTGCGTGACCAGCGTTGCGGTCCGGTCGTCCGCGCTCCACAGCTTGATCGCGCAGTGGCGCGCATCGGTCCAGAACGTGTACGCGAGCCACTTGCCATCGGGCGACCACGCGACGTCCTCGGTGCGCCCGTGGTCGCTCTTGTCGATCACGGCGACCTCGCCCGACGCGGTATCGCCGACGATCACTTCGTTGCGATGATTGCCGACCGCCACCAGCGTGCCCTTGGGCGCCGCGCGCATGGTGATGGCGCGACCCACGTCCCACGGCAGCGACTTGGATGCGCTGCCCTTCCACGTCTGCACGCGCTCCTCGCCCGTCTCGTCGCTCACCGCGACCAGGGTCTCGCCGTCGGCCATCCACTGCGGATGGCGATGACGCGCGCCGTCGGGCAATCCCCACTGGCGCACCGCGCCCTCCCACAGGCCCATGGTGAAGAGCTTGCCGCGCACGTCGAGCGACACGCTGTGGCCGGCCGGATGCACGTCGAACTCGCCCAGGTACTCGCCGGCCTTCACGAACTTGCGCGCCGCCTGAGTGCGATGCGCGGGCACCTCCACGTCGAGCTTGCGCGACACGCCGCTCGCGACGTCGTACACGCGGATGTCGGCGCCGCACTGGTAGACGATGCGCTTGCCGTCGGTCGAAGCAAAGCGCGCGTAGTAGTCGTCGTGATCCGTGTGCCGCTGCATGGCGGTGCCGTCGGGACGGATCGAGTAGAGATTGCCTACACCCTCCGCATCGGAGAGAAAGTACACGCGATCGCCGATCCACATCGGGCTCGTGACGTTGCCCTCGATCTCCGACATGCGGCGGAACTGCCCGGCGCCCGCCGCATCGATCCACAGGTGCCCCGCGGTGCCGCCGCGGTAGCGCTTCCAGCGCGCGGGATCGGCGGTGTTGCGGCCGATGACCATGGCCTTGCCGGGACCGAAGGCCAGGTGATTCACCTGCCCGAGCGGCAGCATCTCGGGCAACCCGCCCGCGGTGTCCAGCGTGTACGCGCGATAGTTGCGGAAGTGCGGCTGGCCGTGCGTGGTGACGAAAAGGATGCGCCCGTCGGGCGTGAAGCCGCGCACCATCACGTCGGGGCCGAGCCACGTCATGCGGCGCGCGGGGCCGCCCTGCGCGGGCATGAGGTAGACCTCGGGATGCTGCTCGTCGCGGCTCACGAACGCGAGCCACTGGCCGTCGGCGGACAGGCACGGGGTGGCGGGTTCGCCGAGTCCGGCGGTCAATCGGCGCGCGACGCCGCCCTGGGCGTTCACGGACCATAGGTCGTCGTCGCAGACGAATACGATGTTGTCCCCGCGGATGGCGGGTTGACGCAGGTAGCCTTTCTCGTTCATGGCGCTGTCTCTCATGGTGATGAGGGGAGCGCGGAGGGCTCTTGTGGTCCTTGTCGGAAGGCCTCTGTCCCGCGAGAACGCGCATGTTAGCCGACGTCGCGGCGTCGCGCCGCTAGCGCTTAAGACGGGCGGCGCTTGCGCGTGACGGACGGCGAGGGTTTGCGACGAATGCCGGGATCGAACAGGGGCGTGGCACGAGCTTCCTCGATG
>CAZIZD010000003.1:24499-32128 GCA_964543615.1 uncultured Alcaligenaceae bacterium
GAATGTTAGCCGACCTTGGGCCGGCGCGCCGCCAGCGCTTAAGACGAGCGGCGCCGGCGTGGGACGGACGGCGGGGGTTTGCGGCGGGCGGGAGGGTGAGGGTCGAAAGGCGCCGTCGCGCGCGCCTCCTCGATCACCCAGTCGCGAAACGCGGTGGCGGCCTTGGACAAGGTGCGCAGCTGCCGGCGAGGCCAGCACAGCCAGAAGCCGGTCCCAGGCACGAACGGGCGGGGATCGACCACCTCGAGCGCGCCGCGGGCGAGCTCGCGGTCCGCGAGCGGCGCGGGCGCCAGCGCCACTCCCTGCCCTTCCACCGCCGCGTCGAGCGCGAGCATCGTGTGGCTGAAGAAGAGGCCGCGCGCGACGTCGACGTCCTGCACCCCGGACATCGTGATCCAATCCGGCCAGTAGTCGTAGGTCACTTCATGGAGAAGGCGCACGCTCGACCAGTCGAGGGCTCCGTTACGCCTGCGCATCCGCTTGGCGACCGCTGGACTCGCCACCGGGTAGAACGCGAGCTCGAACAGGCGCGCGGTCTCGCTGTCGTAGTTGCCCCGCCCTTCGCGGATCGCGAGGTCGAACGGATCGCGCGCGAAATCGGCCAGCACCGGGCTCGCGTCGATGCGCACCTCGATCTCGGGCTCGCGCGCCGTGAACTTGTGCAGGCGCGGCATGAGCCAGCGCGAGCCGAACGACTGCACCACGGTGACCTGCACCACGCGCCGTCCCGGGCGCACGCGCTCGGCGGCGAGCGCGATGGCGCGCAGGTGCCGCGCGATCTCGCCGTGCCACGTCCGTCCCGAGTCGGTGAGGACCAGCCCGCGTCCCTGCCGTTGCGTGAGCGCGAGCCCGAGATGCGCCTCGAGCACGCGCAATTGCTGGCTCACCGCGGCCGGCGTGACCGCGAGCTCCTCCGCCGCGGCGCGCACCGACCCCAGCCGCGCGACGGCGTCGAATGCACGCACCGCATTTAACGGTGGCAGGCGCACGTTCCCTCTGCAATCATGTAGAAAATCTTAACAGAAAGCATCGAAAGGATCGCTGGTCCCGCGTGTGCCGCGGCCGTATCTTGGCTCCACCAACGGTAATGCCAGGAGAGAACGCCATGCCGCACCTCGACGCCCTCACGCTACGCGTCACCTTCGCGCGCGACGGACAGTCGCGCTTCGCGCGGCCGGTGGCCGCGATCACGGCGTTCGTCCGCCGCATGCTCGACGCGCCATGGACCACCCCCGCCGCGCCGCGGATCCGCCAGGACCTGGAGGTCCGCGCGATCGAGGAGGCGATGGGCCGCGCGGTCGACCACGCCGATCTCGAGCGCATGGAGCGCGCCTACGACCGCCGCGACGCGGGCGGCTGGAACTGGCGCTAGCGAATCGCTGCGCTCACGCGAAGCGGCGCGCGGCGTCGATGCCAAGACCGCTCACCACGCTGCCGAAGAGATCGCCTACCGCGATGCGGCTTGCCGGGAACGCGGGCGCGAATGCGTCGCGCAGGGCCGTCATGCCGCTCGATCCTCCCGTGAAGTAGACCGTCGAGATCGCCTCGGGGCGCAGTCCCGCCGCGCGCACGGTGGCAAGGCCGAGCGCGCGAAGCCGTTCAAGGAGGTCGGCGAGCAGCGCCTCGAGTTGCGCGCGTCTCGCGGCCACGGCAAGTCCCGCGTCGACGTGCGCAAGGTCGATGGTGCACTCATCGCGATCGGACAGCGCTATCTTCGCCGCCTCCGTGCGGGTGAGGAGGTCGTGCCCCATCGCCTCCAGCACCACCTTGCGCAGGCGCTCGTACTGGCGCACGTCGGCGAAGAAGTCGCGTAGCTCGCGCAACGTCTCCCGCGTCGACGCGCCGTACAACAGGTTGATGCGGTGCCACGTCGAGAGGTCGAAGAAGAGCGGGCTCGGCATCGCGAGCCCCTTGGGACTCGTGCTGCCGTAGCCCAGGAGCGGCATCACCCACGCAAGATGCAGGCGGCTGTCGAAGTCGGTCCCCGCGATGTGAATGCCGTCGTTGGCGAGCACGTCGGACGCGCGGTCGATGCGCGCGTGGCGATCGGGTCCGACCCGGATCACCGTGAAGTCGGCCGTGCCGCCCCCGACGTCGACCACCAGCACCGCCTCCTCACGCGCAACGCCTCGCTCGTAGTCGAAGGCCGCGGCGATGGGCTCGAGCTGGAACTCGACGTCGCGAAAGCCTGCGTCGCGCGCGCACGCCTCGAGCGTGGTCTGTGCATCGGCGTCGCTCGCCGCGTCGTCGTCGACGAATCGCACCGGCCGCCCGAGCACCACGGAGCGCAGTTCAACGCCCGCGTCTTCCTGCGCCCGTTCGCGCAGCATGCGCAGGTAGAGCGTGAGGATGTCGGTGAAGGCAAGACTCCTGTCCCCCACCGCCGTGCGCTCGTGCACGAGCCGGCTGCCGAGGACGCTCTTGAGCGAGCGCATGAGCCGTCCTGGCGTTCCGTCGAGGTAATCGCGCATCGCCGCGCGGCCGTAGCTCACGTGCACGCCCGAGTCGGCGGGAAAGAAGATGGCGCTCGGCAGCGCCGTCTCGGCATCCTCCACGCGCGCGAGGGTCACCGCTCCGGATCGAACGAGCGCGAGGCCCGAGTTGGACGTGCCGAAGTCGAGGCCGCAGGCGCTCATCGCGCGCCCGTTCGCTTGCCCGCGAGCGCGTCGACCAGCGCGCGCAGCCGAGGGGTCACGAGCCGCCCGCCCGCGTACACGATGGAGATGGGAAGCGCCGGGGGACGGTACGCCTTCATGACCTCGACCAGCGCGCCGCTCGCAAGCGCATCCTCGGCCATGTAGGCCGGCACCTGGGCAATGCCCGCGCCGGCGAGCGCCGCCGCGACGAGCGCCTCGCCGTCGTTCATCACGATGCGCGCCTCGAACGTCTCCGTCACGACCTTGCCGCCACGCACGAACTCCCACGGCCGGATGCGCCCCGACGTCGGCAGGCGGAAGGCGAGGCGGCGGTGCCGCTCGAGCCGCTGCGGCGCCGTGGGCCTTCCCTGCGCTGCGAGGTACGCGGGACTCGCGCAGAACACGAGCTGCTGTTTTGCGATGCGGCGCGCCACGAACGAGGAATCGCGCAGGACGCCGACGCGCACCGCGGCGTCGAGCCCTTCCCGGGCGAGATCGGCGTAGCGGTCGCTCAAGGCGAGGTCGACGCAAAGGCGCGGATGGCGCGCGACCAGCGCCGCGATCTTCGGCACCAGAACGCGCTTGCCGAAGGTGACGGGCGCAGTGATGCGCAGCGTGCCCGCGGGCTCGCCGCGCGCGCCTTCGGCGTCGCTGCGCAGCGCGTCGATCTCGTCGACCACGCGGCGGCAGCGCTCGGCCAGCTCGCGGCCGTCGCTCGTGGGACTCACCTCGCGCGTCGTGCGGTGCAGGAGCCGCACGCCGAGATCGGCCTCGAGCCGCGCCACGCTCTTGGCCACGGCCGACGGCGTGAGGCCGAGCTCGCGCGCGGCCGCGGCGAAGGTTCCCTGCCGCACCGTCTCGGCGAATGCCGTGAGACCCTGGATGCCGATTGAGGACATTATGTCGTCAATGTTATGCCACTCGATGCCGTTCTGTCGCGGTAAAAGCACGGGCAGACTCGCTCCCCGCTGCCGACGTTGCGAACCCGACACCAACGAACCGAAAGGAATCCCCGTGTACGTGATCCCTCTCCACGCCCAGCCCGAGTCCGCGCTGCCGGGACTCGCCCATCGCACGCTCGCGGGACAGGCCCAGGGCCTCACCTCGCTCTCCGTCTGGCGGCAGACCCTCGAGCCGGGCGGCGCCACGCCCCCGCATCGTCACGACTGCGAGGAAGTGATCGTCGTCGAGCACGGCAGCGGGCGCCTCTTGATCGGCGGCGAGGCGCACGCCTTCGAGGCGGGATGCGCGCTCGTCGTGCCCCGCAACGCCGATCATCAGATCGTCAACAGCGGCAGCGAGCCGCTGACCCTGACCGCCGCGTTCTCGATGACGCCGGTGGCGGTGCACTTGCCGGACGGCAGCGAGCTCGCGCTGCCTTGGGAGTCCTAGCGCACGGGTCGACTACCCGCCTCTCGGCGTGCCGTGCAGTCCCGCGAGCGGCGCGCGGCGCAGGAACGACGAGTCGCGTCCGAGGATGAACTTCACGAGGTCGTCGAGCACATGCTCGTCGATGGCCTGGCTGTGGAACTCGAGGCTCACGCGGTCGAAGCGGTCGACGTTGACCAGCGGCACGGTCACGATCCCCGTCTGGTAATTCACCGTGAACGAGACCTTCGCGGGAATCGCGGGCGGCACGACGATGACGCACTTGCGCACGGTGCCGCCGTGGTCCTCGATGCGCTTGCACGTGTACTGGAGCCCGGCATCGTCGAGCGCCTTCTCGGCCATCTGCACGCCGGCGGGCGCCACCTCGATGGTGAGCGGCCTGGCCGCCGCGATCTCGTAGTAGATGTTGATCTCGTCGATCACCGGAAAGCCCACGATGCGTCGCTCGTGCTGGCCGACGTAGCCGCGGCCGAAGCGTGTCTCCTCGAACACGAGCCCGTGGCCCACGTCGAACCGATGCGCGATCGCCGGCTTCACGCCGTCGAGGTACGAGAAGGCCTTGTCGAGCCAGGTGTAGGCCTTGCGCAGGCGCGCGTTGATCTGCTCGTACCCTTCGACGTCCGAGTGGTCGTGATGCGTCACGCGCGCGGCCTCGTACTGCGCGCGCAACTCGTCGAGGATGGAAGGTGTCGCACTCATGGGCCGCTCTCCGCGCTGCGCGCCCGGCAGCGGCCCGCACGCGCGGCCCGCTCCCCGGGAAACGAACCCGGGGAATTCTAGCGGGCCGCGAGCGCTTTGCGGCGAACTTCTAGTCGCTCATCGTGGCACCGGGGAACATGGGCAGTGTGCGCACGCGCACGCCGGTGAGCCGCGCGTAGGCGTTGACGAGCGCGGGACCGAGCGGCGGCACGCCCGGCTCGCCGATTCCGCTCGGCGGCGCGGTGCTCGGAATGATCTGCACGGTCACGGCCGGCATCTCGCTCGGGCGCATGACGCGGTAGCGGTTGAAGTTGGCCTGGTTCGACTTGCCCGCGGTGAACGTGGACTGTCCCCACAGCGTCGCGTTGAGCGCGTGCAGGATGCCGCCCTGCATCTGCGCCTCGATCGAGTCCGGATTGATGGCCGTTCCGCAGTCCACGACGCACGCCACGCGGTTGACCTTGACCGAGCTCGTGCCGGGATTGGAAATGTCCACCACCTGGCACACGCGCGTGCCGAACGACTCGGCGTAGGCCATGCCCCACGCGCGGCCCGCGGGCAGCGACTTGCGCCAGAGGCTCAACGTATCGGCCGCCTGCAGCACGGCCAGCGTGCGCGCGTCGGTCACGTGGTTGTAGCGGAAGACGAACGGGTCGAGGCCTGCCGCCTGCGCGAGCTCGTCGATCATCGACTCGACCGCGAAGGCGTTGATCGAAGAGCCCACGGAGCGCCAGAAGCCTACCGGAATGCCTGCCGTGAGCGGCACCCACTCCGCGACGTGCGTGCCGAGGTCGTAGGGCAGGTGGATCGCACCCTCGATCGCCTGCGAGTCCACGGCACCTGGCGCCAGCCAGCCGCGCTGCCCGAGGATCGCCTGCGACACGTTGCGGTACGACCACGCCTTGATCCGCTTGTTGGCGTCGAGCGCCGCCTTGACGCTCACCACCGCGCAGGGCCGGTACTGGTCGTGGCTCATGTCCTCCTCGCGCGACCACGTGAGTTTCACGGGCTTGCGCACGACGAGCGCGGTCTGGATCGCCTGGCTCACGAAGTCGAGCTCGAACTTCCGCCCGAGGCCGCCGCCCAGCAACATCGTGTGGACGATGATCGTGCTCGCGGGAAGGCCGGTGAGCGCGGCGGCCAGCGACGCGACCATCGATGCGCCTTGCGTCGGCGCCCAGATCTCGCACGCCGTCGGCGTGTTACCCGAGAACGTGATGCGCGCAGTGCAATTGAGGACCTCCATCGTCGCGTGCGCAAGGTACGGAAGCGTGTAGGTCGCGGCAATCGTGGGCGTGCCCATCGCGGCGGCGACCTGGGGCTCGATCACCGCGGCGTAGGCCGCGGGGGAGACGCCCGAGGGCGGCGCTGGCTCGGCCACGAGGCCCGCGCCGCTCACCGCGAGCGTCGCGGCCTGCGCCAGAACCTGGGTCGAGTCCACGTTCGCAGTCGACGCGGGCAGCGTCCACTGCACGCTCATGCCGCGTGCAAGACGCATTGCCTGCCACGTGTTGCTCGCCACCACTGCAACGGCGTTGATCGTGCCCGCCACCACCGCGCCACGCGTGTCGCTGGCCTTGCACGGCACCACCGCGAGCGCGCCGGAGGGCTTCGCGGGTGCGACGGTCAGCGTGCCGCCGATCACCGGGCAGTGCTTGATCGCGGCGAAGACCATGTCGGGGAACCACACGTCGATGCCGTACTTGGCGCTGCCGTCGGTCTTCGCGGGAATGTCGAAGCGCTGCTGGCGCGTGCCGATGATGCGGAACTTGGCGGGATCCGTGAGGCGCAGGTCGGCCGGAGGCGAGAGTGCGGCCGCGTCGATGGTCAGCGCGCCGTAGGTCCACTTCCTTCCGGTCGGACCGTGCTTCACCGCCCCGCTCTGCGCGACGAAGTTGTCGCGATTGGGATCGTTCTGCTGTGCCATTGCCGCGGCGACGAGCATCTCGCGCGCGGCGGCGCCGGCGTTGCGCAGGTTGACGTAGCGGCCGCGTACCGCGCTGCTGCCACCGGTCACGTACGAAACGATCGGGTCAACCTCGGATTGCAGGACCTTCACCTGCGCCAGGTCCACGTACAGCTCCTCGGCGAGGATCATCGCGAGACCGGTCATGGCGCCCTGCCCCATCTCGCAGCCGCCGAACAGCAACGTCACCGAGTTGTCGGCGCCGATGTGGACGTAGGCGGTGGCAAGTTCCTTGGGCGTGGCGGCCGCCTGCGCGAAGCGGCCCGTGGCAGGCAGCGCCACGGCGACGGCGAGGCCCTTGGCGGCGAAGGTCAGGAAGCCGCGGCGGTCCATCTTGAGGACGTCGATGCGGGGGAGAAAGGCTTCTGCGGGATGGCTCATGGCGGCGTCTCTCACAGCGTGCTCGCCGCGGCCTTGACACGCTGATACGTGCCGCAAACGCAGATGTTCTTCACTTCGGACATGATCTGGCTGCCATGATGCCCGGCGGCCATCGCGCCGGCGCAGGACATGATCATTCCGGACTGGCAATAACCGCACTGTGGCACCTGGTGGGAAATCCATGCCTTTTGTGCCGGATGACTGCGATCCTTCGAAAGTCCCTCGATCGTGACGATTTTCTTCCCCGCTGCCGACGAGGTGTCCATGTCGCAGGACTTCTTGGCCTCGCCGTCCACCAGGACCGTGCAGGCGCCGCAGATCTCGATGCCGCATCCGTACTTGGTGCCGGTCAGGCCGAGCACGTCGCGAAGGGTCCACAAGAGAGGCGTGTCGGCCGAGACGTTGACGCTGTAGGTCTGGCCGTTGACGTTGAGAGTGATCATTCCGCGGGGGCTCCTGTTCGTTCGTATGGGGATGCGAAGCGCGCTACAGCGGCCGACAGTGCGCGCCGAATATGACATTGTCAATATATGACAACGTCCTAAATGATGTAAAAAC
>CAZIZD010000004.1:0-5605 GCA_964543615.1 uncultured Alcaligenaceae bacterium
GGCGGCGGGCGCGGCCGTTAAGGGGAGAACCGAATCATGATCCGAATCATCAAGGCCGTTTTCCTCGCATCGACGATGGCGCTTGCATCGTCCGTCCTGGCGCAGGCCACCTATCCCACGCCGGAGGCCGCGGCCGACGCGCTGGTCGACGGCATCGCGCGCAGCGACGACGATGCGGTGCGCGTGGCGCTCGGCCCGCAGTGGCGCAAGTTCATTCCCGCCGAAGCGGTGCAGGACGGCGACGTGACGCGCTTCCTCGAGGCGTGGGCCAAGTCGCACCGCATCGTCCGCAAGGGCGACGCGGAGGCCCATCTCGAAGTGGGCAGCAACGGCTGGACGCTGCCCATTCCCATCGAGAAATCTTCCGCGGGATGGCGCTTCGACGTCTCCAAGGCGCCGGAGGAGCTGCGCTGGCGGCGCATCGGCCGCAACGAGCTCGACGTGATCCAGGTCGTGCAGGCATTGGGCGACGCGCAGCAGGATTACGCAAAGCTCAACAAGACCTTCGCGCAGAGGATCCTGTCGTCCACGGGCAAGCGCGACGGCCTCTACTGGCCCACGCGCGACAGCGAGCCGCAGAGCCCGCTCGGTCCCATCGCCGACGGCGTGAAGCCGGGCGATGCCTACCACGGTTACCGCTATCGCATCCTTACCGCGCAGAGCGCGGCCGCGCCGGGCGGCGCGATCAACTACGTGAAGGACGGCAAGATGACCGGCGGCTACGCGTTCGTCGCGTGGCCTGCGAAGTACGGCGACACCGGGGTCATGACGTTCATCGTGGCCAGGGACGGCATCGTCTATCAGAAGGACCTGGGACCGGAGACGGACCGCATCGCGCGCGCGATGAAGGCCTACGATCCGGCTGGCTGGACGCGCGCCAACTAGGAGGTTGTCATGCGGATCGTGAGGGCGGTCGCGGCGCTCGCCGCGATCGCGGTGACTGCCGTTTGCGGCGCCCAGCCGCGCGCGCTCGCGGTGGCCAACAAGACGTGGACCGGCGACTTCGACAAGATGCTCGAGCGCCGGATGATCCGGGTGTACGCACCGTACAGCCGGTCGCTCTTCTTCAACGACAAGGGCCGCGAGCGCGGCCTGTCCGCCGAGCTCGTGCGCGACTTCGAGCGCTGGCTCAATCAGAAATACGCGAAGCAGCTCGGCAAGCGCCCGCTCACGATCTACATCGTGCCGGCGACGCGCGACAAGCTCATCCCCGACGTCGTGGAAGGTCTCGCGGATATCGCTGTGGGCAACATCACGGTGACGCCCGAACGCGAGAAGCTCGTCGACCTGGTGTCACCCATTTCGCTCAGGCCCATCGACGAGGTGTTGGTGACGGGCCCGGCGTCGCCCGCGATCAAGGCGCTCGACGACCTGTCCGGGAAGAAGGTCCACGTGCGCCCCGCATCGAGCTACTACGAGAGCCTGGTCGCGCAGAACCAGCGATTCGAGGCCGCGGGCAAGCCCGCGATCGAGCTCGTCCTCGTGCCCGATGCGCTCGAGGACGAGGACATGCTCGAGATGCTGAATGCCGGCCTCATCGAGGCCATGGTGGTGGACGACTGGAAGGCCAAGATGTGGGCGCAGGTCCTGCCCAAGGTCACCGTCCACTACGATGTCGTGCTGCGCGACAACGGACGCGTCGGCTGGGCGATCCGCAAGGACAGCCCGAAGCTCGCCGCCGAGATCGAGGACTTCCACAAGAGCTGGGCGTCGAAGCAAGGCGTGATCGACTACCGCCTCGCGCAATACATGAAGCGCGTCAAGGAGTTGAAGGACCCGACCGGCACGGGCGAGTGGAGGCGCTTTCGCGAGACGCTCGCGCTGTTCGAGAAGTACGGCGCCCGCTACGGCTTCGATCCGCTGATGCTCGCGGCGCAGGGTTACCAGGAGTCGACGCTCGACCAGAACGCGAAGAGCCACGTCGGGGCGATCGGCGTGATGCAGATCATGCCGGCGACCGGCGCGCAGCTCGGCGTGGGCGACATCCGCGAGATCGAGCCCAACATCCACGGCGGCGCCAAGTACATGGACCAGCTCATGGCCAAGTACTTTCCCGACGCCAATTTCAGCGCAGGCAACCGGCCGCTGTTCGCGTTCGCGAGCTACAACGCGGGCCCGGGCAACATCAGCAAGATGCGCAAGGAAGCCGCCAAGCGCGGCCTCGACCCCGACAAGTGGTTCAACAACGTCGAGGTGGTCACGGCCGAGAAGATCGGCATGGAGACGACCACCTACGTGCGCAACATCTACAAGTACTACGTCGCGTACAAGCTCATGATCGAAGCGCACGCGGCCGCGCAGAAGGCGCGGGAGAAGGTCGGGCGCTGACGGTCCTGCCGCCCTAGCGGTCCTGCCGCTCCGACTGCGCGACGGCGACGAGCTGCGAGACCACGACCGCTGTGTAGAAGACGCCGAAGATCGCCGCGAAGAGGGAGAGGGTGGTTGCCGGCGCGCGCAGCGGCGTCACGTCGGCGTAACCGATGGTGAGCAGCTGCGTGTACGCATAGTAGGAAAAGAGCGCGATGCGGCCGTGCCAGTTGGCCGCGATCTGTGCCACGCCCGGATCGACGTTGTAGGACGCGGGCGCGAGCACGTAGGCGATGATGTTGATGCAGCCGAAGAATGCTCCGGCGATTAGGTAGCCGCAGATGGCGCCCAGGATGTTCTGGATGCCCGGCCGGGGTTCGCGGAAGAGGTCGTGCAGGATCCTGATGACGGCCGCGCAGAGGTAGACCGCGGTCAGCGCCTGGAACGCAAGCGCCCACGTGCGCTCGTGATGCGGCGGCACCGTGTCGCGGACGAGACCGATGGCGACGATCACCGCGAGGATCACCGCCATGAGGCGATGCTCGCGCGTGCCGCGGAACACCGCGAGGTAGATCGCGACGGCGAGCACGGCGGAAACGCCGTCGAGCGCCAGGTCGTCGACGTCCACCGTCGAACGAAGCGACTGGATCACGAGGGCGGAAACGAGCACGACGAGCAGCGTCGCGTAGCGGTGGTGCGCCTGGAGTTTCTCGATGGGCAGGTTCATCGAGGCGCGACGTTACAGCAAGCCGTGGCCGCGCGCCATGCCCCGCCACGCCCCACGGACCGGCTCGTGCGGCACAATGCCTTCTTTTGCGCGGGAGCACGGTCATGGCAACGATACGCGAAGGCGCCGCGAGCGCGTTGGTGGTCGTCGACGTGCAGGTCGGCGTGGTCGAGTCCGCCGAGGAGCGCGACCGCGTCGTCGGCAATGTCGCGCGGGCGGTCGAGCGCGCCCGCGAGCAAGGTGCGCCCGTCGTGTGGGTGCAGCACGGCGACGACGACCTGCGGCGCGGCAGCGACGCGTGGCAGTGGGTGCCGGAGCTCGCGCCGCGCGCGGACGAGACGATCGTCCACAAGAAGTTCAACTCCGCGTTCGAGGACACGGACCTCGAGCGCGTGCTCGCATCTCTCGGCGCCACGCACATCGTGCTCGCGGGGGCCGCGACCAACTGGTGCATCCGCGCCACCGCGTACGGCGCGCTCGACCGCGGCTACGACCTGACGCTCGTGAAGGACGCGCACACGACCGAGTCGATCGACCTGGGCGACGGCAGGGCCCTCGACGCGGCGCACCTCGTCACCGACCTCAACATCGCGATCCGGTGGCTCGCCTATCCGGGGCGCGCCAACGCGATCGCTGCCGCCGAAGATGTCGACTTCGGCCCGGCCCCGACGCCGGGGGCCACCGGCTAGCAGGCGCGCCCTCTACACCTCGCCCGTCCAGTAGTCGACGTGCGCATCCGCGCGCGTCACGTGACGGAAGTCCTTCGCGAACGCCCCCACCTTCTTCGCGTCCGGGTACTCGCAGATGTCGGCCGTGGCCATCGTGCTGATCGACAGGTAGGCGAGATAGTCGCTCGAGTCGTTGACGATCTGGTGCGCGGTCTCGGGTCCGCCGGTCGGGCAGCAGATGATGTCGCCCGCGCGGATCCTGCGCGTCTCGTCGCCGTAGCGGAGAAGCCCCTCGCCCTTGACGATGAAGAACATCTCCTCCTCCGCGCGATGGCTGTGGAAGGGGCACGCGCGCTTGCCCGGCGGCACGACGTCGTAGCAGTAGCCCAGGTCCTTCGCCCCCAGCAGCGGGCCTACGCGGGTCCCGCGGCTTTCGAACTTGTCACCCTTCTGGAAGAGATCGAGCTTGAGCGCGTCGATGTTGACGACGCGGGAATCGATGACACCCATGGCAGCCTCCGCGGCAGTGACGATGGCGCAATGGTACGGAATTCGGGACGCCCGGGGTACGACGCGAGGCGCCTAGGGCACGAACGCGAGGAACAGGAACGCCGCGAAGAGCACGAGGTGCACCGCGCCCTGCATGAGGTGCGTGCGGCCGCTCGCTAGCGTGACGATGCTCACCATGAACGTGACCACGAGCATCACAAGATCCTTGTCGGAGAGGCCGAGCACGAGCGGCATGTCGAGCACGATCGCCGCGATCGCCACCACCGGGATGGTAAGGCCGATGCTCGCGAGCGCCGATCCGATCGCGAGGTTCATGCTCGTCTGCAGGCGATCCGCGCGCGCGGCGCGCAGCGCGGCGAACCCCTCGGGCATCAGCACCAGCATGGCGATGAGAATGCCGAGCACGGCGCTCGGCGCTCCGGCCTTGATGAGGGCCGACTCGATGGTGGGCGACAGGACCTTGGCCAGGCCCACGACGGCGACGAGCGACACGAGGAGCAGCGCGAAGCTCGCGAGCGCCTCCCGGTTGGTGGGCGGTGCCGCGTGATGGGCCTCGTCGCTCACGGCGTCCACCGGCAGGAAGTAGTCGCGATGGCGCACGGTCTGGATGAACACGTACACGGCCCACAGCGCGAGCGAAGTCACCGCGGCAAACTCGAGCTGCCCCTCGCTGTAGGTGCCCTTGCCGCTGGTGATCGTGAAGTTGGGCATCACGAGCGAGAGCGCGGCCATCGCGATCAGCGCCGCGAGGCCCGCGTTCGCCCCCTCGACGCGGAACGACTGCTCGCGGTGCGCGACCCCCCCCACGAGGACGCAGGCGCCGATCACGCCGTTGCAGATGATCATGATGGCCGCGTAGATCGTGTCGCGCGGCAGCGAAGCGACCTCGGGGCCACCGGCGAGCATCAGCGACAGGATGAGCGAGGCCTCGATCACGGTCACCGACACCGCGAGCACGAGCGTGCCGTAAGGCTCGCCCACGCGATGCGCGACCACCTCCGCGTGGTGGACCGCCGCGGCGACCGCGCCGATCAGCCCTGCCACGCACAGGACCGCGAGGAAGGTACCTACGCCCATCGCGATGCCCGCGACGAGGAACGCGAGCGAGGCGGCGGGAACGAGCCAGGTCCATGCGGTTCTCATCGAGTCATTCTAGCGGGCGGTTGTGGACCGCCTCGCCGCCATGCGACACTTGGGGATTGCCCCCATTCTCCATGAGGTTCCCATGAAGGCTCCCATGATCCGTCGCCTGCTGGTCCTCGCCGGCTTCGTTGCCACCGCGGCCAGCGTCCCCGCACTCGCCCAGGACATCAAGTTCTTCCGCATCGGCACCGGCGGCACGGCCGGCACCTACTACCCCATCGGCGGATTGATCGCCAACGCGATCTCCAAT
>CAZIZD010000004.1:5615-9135 GCA_964543615.1 uncultured Alcaligenaceae bacterium
GCGCGCCGGGCGTGGTCGCCACCGCGGTGGCGTCCAATGGCTCGGTCGCCAACATCAACGGCATCCAGTCGGGCTCGCTCGAGTCGGGCTTCACGCAATCGGACGTCGCGTACTGGGCGTACTCCGGCACCGGCGTGTACGAAGGCAAGCCCAAGGTCGCGGACCTGCGCCTCATCGCGAACCTCTATCCGGAGACCATCCACCTCGTCGCGCGCAAGGGCGCCAACATCAAGAGCGTCGCCGATCTTCGCGGCAAGCGCGTGTCGCTCGACGAGCCCGGCTCGGGCACGCTGGTCGACGCCCGCATCATCCTCGGCGCGTACGGCATCACCGAGAAGGACATCAAGCCCGAGTACCTGAAGCCGAACCAGGCCGGCGACAAGATGCGCGACGGCGGGCTCGACGCGTTCTTCTTCGTCGGCGGCTATCCCACGAGCGCCATCGCGGAGCTGGCCTCATCCGGCGGCGGCATCGACCTCGTCCCCGTGACCGGTCCCGAAGTCGACAAGATGCTGAAGGAGTACGGCTTCTTCGCGCCGGACACCATCCCGGCCAACACCTACAAGGGCGTGGGCGAAGTGAAGACCATCGCGGTCGGCGCGCAGTGGGTCACGTCGGCCAAGCAGCCCGAGGCGCTGATCTACGAGATCACCAAGGCGACGTGGAACGACAACTCGCGCAAGCTCCTCGACGCCGGCCACGCCAAGGGCAAGGCCATCACCAAGGCGAGCGCCACCGCCGGCGCCGGCATCCCGTTCCACCCGGGCGCCGAGAAGTTCTACAAAGAGGCAGGTCTGCTGAAGTAAACTGCGACGCACGAGAGACACGGGGCCGTCCTACACCACGGCCCCGTTTTCATTGATGCAGACCGAACTCGCCAACACTGCGGCCCTCGAGGAGAAGTACGACCCCGAGATGCGCTTCCGGCCGATCCGCGCGAACGCCGCGCTGATCGTCACCGCGCTGCTCATCATCCTGTCGTGCTTCCACTACTACACGGCGGGCTTCGGGCTCCTGCGCGAGACGACCCACCGCGGCGTGCACCTCGCGTTCGTGCTCGGGCTCGTGTTCCTCGTCTTCCCGTTGCGCAAGTCGATGCTCGAGCACCCGCATCCGCCGGGCGCACTGTGGCCGGGCGGCGTGCCGGTGTACGACTGGATCGCAGCAGCGGCCATCGCCGCGGCGATCCTCTACGTTCCCTACATCTTCGACGACCTCGCGTTCCGCGTCGGCAATCCGAGCGCGCTCGACACGGTCATGGGCAGCATCCTAGTCATCCTGCTGCTCGACGCAACGCGGCGCGCGATGGGATGGCCGCTGCCGATCATCGCGATCGTCTTCATCATCTACGCGCTGGCGGGCCCATGGTTCCCGGGACTGCTCAAGCACTCGGGCTCGCCGTGGTCCGCGCTCGTCAATCACCTCTATCTCACGAGCCAGGGCATCTACGGCATCGCGGTGGGCGTGGTCGCGACCTACGTCTTCCACTTCGTGCTGTTCGGCGTGCTTGCCACCGCGATCGGCCTGGGCCAGCTCTTCATCGACATCGCGTCGTCGATCGCGGGCCGCTACGCCGGCGGGCCCGCCAAGGTGTCGGTGTTCGCGTCCGCGCTCTTCGGCATGCTGTCGGGGTCGTCGGTCGCCAACGCGGTGACGGTGGGCTCGCTCACCATTCCCGCGATGATCCGGCTGGGCTACCCGCGCCACTTCGCGGGCGGCGTCGAAGCCGCCTCGTCCACCGGCGGGCAGATCACGCCGCCCATCATGGGCGCCGCCGCGTTCCTGATGATCGAGTTCCTCAACCTGCCGTACTCGACCATCATCATCGCGGCGATCGTGCCCGCGTTCATGCACTTCTTCGGCGTGTTCATGCAGGTGCACTTCGAGGCCAAGAACAAGGGACTGCGCGGCCTCACCAAGGAAGAGCTGCCGGACATCAGGCAGACGCTCGCGGCGAACTGGCCGACGCTCATCCCGCTCTTCCTCCTGGTCGGCATCATCGTCAACGGCAACACGCCGTACCTCGCCGCGTTCACGGGGATCAGCTCGTGCCTGCTCGTGGGTCTCTTCACTTCGCGCAAGGGCACCACCGCGGCGCAATACGCGGCACTGCTCGTGTCGCACGCCGTGCTCGTCGCAATCATCGCGCGCATGCTGGGCGGCCTCGAGCTCTACGCGTTCCTGGCCATGCTCGTCGCCGTGCCGCTCGTGCATCGTGCCCTCAAGCGCCCGTCGCGCATCGGCGGCGGCGCGGTTCTTGCGGCCTTCGAAATCGGCGCCAAGTACGCGCTTGCGGTGGGCGCGGCGGCCGCGACGGTGGGCATCGTGATTGGCGTCGTGACGCTCACCGGCGTGGGATTCAAGCTCTCGTACATCGTGACGTCCGCCGCGCAGTCGATGGCGTCGGGCGTGATGGCAGTGCTGCCCAACGGCTGGGCCGACATGAAGACGCTCACGCTCGTCGCGGCGCTCGTCATGACCGGGCTCGTGTGCATCCTCATGGGCTGCGGCATCCCCACGACCGCGAACTACATCATCATGGTGACGGTGGCGGCGCCCACGCTCGTGCTCCTCGGCGTGCAGCCGATCGTCGCGCACTTCTTCGTGTTCTACTACGGCGTGCTCGCGGACATCACGCCACCGGTCGCGCTCGCGGCTTACGCCGCGGCCGGCATGGCGGGCTCCGATCCCTTCAAGACCGGTAACACCGCGTTCCGACTCGGGCTGGGCAAGGCGCTCGTGCCGTTCGTGTTCGTGTTCGCGCCTTCGCTGCTCATCATGGTGAACAATTTCTCCTGGTTCGAGTTCTGGGTGGCGTTCGCGGGGTGCATCCTGGGCATCACCGTGCTTGCCGCGGCGCTGTCGAACTTCATGCTCACGCGCATGAGGATGTGGGAGCGCGCGGTGTGCGTGCTGGCCTCGATCCTGATGATCGCGCCCGAGCTCGTGAGCACGCTGGTGGGCGTGGGAATCATGGTGCCGGTGGTGCTCCGGCAGATCGCGTCGGCGCGCGCGGAACGCAGCGCCGCGGCGGCTTGAGGACGCGATGAGCCTGTCCGGCATCTTCCCGGTGCTTCCGACGCCGTTCGACGCGGGCGGCGCGCCCGACGAGGCGTCGCTGCGCAACCTCGTGCGCTACGCGGTCGCCAGCGGGTCCGACGGCATCACGTATCCCGGGGTGGCGAGCGAAGTCGGCGAGCTGTCGGTGGACGAGCGCCTGCATCTCGTCGAAGTCGTGCAGGATGAGCTTCGCGGACGCCTTCCTCTCATCGTCGGCATCTCGAGCACGTCGGCCGAGACGAGCGCCATGCTCGGCCGCGCGGCGCAATCGCGCGGCGCCGCCGCCTTCATGGTCGCGGCACCGGCCGATCGCAAGGACACGGACGCGCAGGTCGCGTTCTTCCGCGAGCTCGCGCGCGGTCTTTCCGCGCCCATCATGCTGCAGAACGTGCCCCCGCCCGCGGGGGCGGGCCTGACGCCGCAGACGCTGCTGCCGATCCTCGAGGCCGTTCCCGCGATC
>CAZIZD010000004.1:9145-29655 GCA_964543615.1 uncultured Alcaligenaceae bacterium
GCGGCATCTCTTCACGCGCATGCTGCCCATCCTCAACGTGCAGGCGGTGTTCCGCTGGGCGCTCACCAAGTACGTGCTGCACAAGCGCGGCATCATCGCGCATGCCGGGCAGCGCGCGGCCGGCCCGGCGTTCGACGCGTTCGATCGCGCCGACGTCGACGCATTCCTCGCGGACA
This sequence comes from uncultured Alcaligenaceae bacterium, assembly GCA_964543615.1. Taxonomy (GTDB): domain Bacteria; phylum Pseudomonadota; class Gammaproteobacteria; order Burkholderiales; family Casimicrobiaceae; genus VBCG01. The sequence continues at coordinate 9,322 of CAZIZD010000004.1, forward strand.
TCGCCGATCTTCTCCTGCCCGCGGAGGCGCTCCCGTGAGCGCGCGCGTGAGGAGTGTGGAGGCGATCGTCGTCTCGCTTCCGCGCGACACGCCGTACCTCGGGCCGCTCGGCGCCAGCGAGCGGGTCGACGCGCGCGGCTATCTCGTGCGCTCGGGCAATCGCACGATCTATCCCACGACCGACATGTCGGTGATCCTCAAGGTCACCGCGGACGACGGCACCGTGGGGTGGGGCGAGACGTACGGCATCGTGGCGCCGGAAGCGATCGTCGCGATCGTGGATGACGTGCTGGGGCCGCAGGTGATCGGGCGCGATCCGCGCGACGTCGTCGCGATCTCCGAAGACCTCTACGACCTGCAGCGCGTGCGCGGCCACTTCGGCGGTTACTGGGTGGATGCCATCGCGGGCATCGACATCGCGCTGTGGGATCTGTTCGGCAAGATCGCGGGCCAGCCGGTGGCGAAGCTCCTGGGCGGTCATCGCACGAGCACGATTCCCGCGTACGTCTCCGGGCTGCCCGGCAAGACGCAGGACGACAAGGTGGCGCTTGCGCGCGACTTCGCGGCACGCGGCTTTACAGCGTTCAAGTACGCGGCCGCGGTTTCGTTCGAAGGCATCGTGGAGGAGATGCGCGCCCTGCGCGACGCGCTCGGTCCCGACGCCAGGCTGATGGTCGACCTGCACTGGAAGTTCGCGGCGGGCGAGGCCATCGCGCTCGTCGAGCGGCTTGCGCCGTACCGGCCTTACTTCGTCGAGGCGCCCTGCGCGCCGGAGGACCTGGAGGGCCAAGTCGAGGTGGCCCGAGCCTCGAAGGTGCCGGTCGCGCTCGGCGAGGAGCTGCGAACGGTCTACGAGTTCCGTCCGCGATTCACGCAGCGCGCGATGACCTTCGCACAGCCCGAGATGGGGCACACCGGAATATCGCAGTTCATGGCGATCGCGCGCATGGCGCACGCGTTCCACGTGCAGGTGATTCCGCACGCGAGCGTGGGCGTCGGCATCTACCAGGCCGCGAGCCTGCACGCATCGTGCGCGCTGCCCAACGTGCCGATGCACGAGTACCAGCACTCGGTCTTCGACCGCAACCTCGCGTTCGTGAAGACCACGATGCGCTGCGAGCGCGGCGCGTTCACGCTGCCAGAAGGCCCGGGGCTTGGCATCGAGCCCGCTGACATGCTTTGGAAGTTCGTGCGATAGAACGACGTCTCACCGGAGGAAACGATTTCATGAAGAAACTCGCATTGCTTGCCCTCGCCGTGCTCGCCGCCGTTGCAGGCCCCGCGCTTGCGCAGAACGAGCCGTATCCTTCCAAGCCCGTAAAATTCATCGTCCCCGTTCCGCCCGGCGGCGCGGCCGACGTGATGGCACGCATGATCGCGGAGCACCTCACGGGCAAGCTCGGACAGCCCTTCGTGGTCGAGAACCGCCCCGGCGCGGGTAGCGCCATCGGCATGCAGGCGCTCGCCAAGTCGGCGCCCGACGGCTACACGATCGGCCTCGGCAACATCGCGGCCAACGCGATCGGCCCCGCGGTGCAGCCCGACAACAAGCTCTACGATCCGATCAAGGATTTCGCACCGATCTCGCTCGTGGGCATCACGCCGCTCGTGCTCGTGGTCAACGCGGAGAAAGTGCCGTCCAAGACCATTCCCGAGTTCATCGCGTACCTCAAGGCGAATCCCGGCAAGCTCGCGTACGGCTCGTCGGGCAACGGCTCGTCGCTGCAACTCGGCATGGAGCTCTTCCTGCTCAAGACCGGCACGAAGATGACGCACGTTCCGTACAAGGGATCGGCGCCGATGGTCACCGACCTTATCTCGGGGCAGGTCGACGCCTCGATGGACGCGGCGACGAGCTCGTGGCCGCACGTGCAAAGCGGCAAGCTGCGCGCGCTCGGCGTGTCGACCAAGGAGCGCGCGTTCTTCGCCCCGGACCTGCCGCCCATCGCGCAGTTCGTGCCCGGGTTCGACGTGAAGCCGTGGCACGGCGTGATGGCGCCTGCGAACACGCCGAAGCCGATCGTCGACAAGCTCTCGGCCGAGATCCAGGCGTTCTTGAAGGATCCCGCGACGCAGCAGAAGTTGAAGGACCGCGGCGTGGTCCCGGTGGGCTCCTCCGCGGCCGACTTCGCGAAGGTGATGAACGAGGAGTACGAGCTCTACAAGCAGGTCGTCAAGGACGCGAACATCAAGCCGGAGTGAGCTTGGCGGGCGAGGCGTAGCCGAGCCGAGGCCCGAGGGGCCGGCGCCAGGCGACCGAGGCGCGACCGACAGCGAGATCCTCTCGTTTCGGCACCTGGTGCGCGGAGGGAGCGAGTGTCCAACCAATCGAGCCTGCCGCTGGTCGGCTCGTAGGATGCCGTCGGCGCGCCGCGCCGAGTGCGCCGGGTCGAGTACAAGACGGTATACCAGAGGCCCTATTGTTATCTACAACATCGCCTTCTGGTCCGGGGTCCAATCGCGTGCAAACGTCCGACGACACCCGCTTTGCCAGTGACGGCCCAGATGGTTGCAAGATGCAACCCATTCCGTGCGTCCCGATGTTGTAGCGCACGCCGGCTCTTCCTTCGAGGCCCGCGGTCATCGCCCGCGGGCCTTGGATCACCTTCGAGGCAATGCCCGCGCCAAGAAAACTGGCGAATATTCGCATTGCAAGTGTCGGCATCCGGCATATCATCGGCCACTTTCGGCCCGGGGCACTTCTGCAAGAACGTGGCCGGCCGTATCGAGGACTTCGTCACTTTTCGCTTCTTCTCGGGACCACAAATGACAACCATCCGCAAGTTCCTTCTCTCCCTGCTGCTTTTGGCGCTGCCCGTTAGCGCCGTGTTCGCAAGCGGTGACGACGACGACGATTACAAGAAGCAGTTCATCCTCACGGTCCAGACGTCGTCGGCCCTGCCGGCGCCGGCGTATCAATTCAAGCTCACGAACGTCAACAAATCGTCGTTCAACTCGCTCACGCTGACGCTGCCGGCGGGCTGGACGATCGCTTCCACGGGCGGCGCGTCGCCGAGCCGTGGCACGGCGACGCTCAACGCGGCGCGAAACGTCGTGACGGTGAACAACATCAACCTGCCGACGGGTTCCGGTCAGTTCATGACAGTTACCGTGACCGGTGTGACCGGTGCGGCGACCTGCGCCGCGCAGACCGGCACCTGGGCCGCGCAGCCGTGGACCGGCTCGACGGTCGGCAGTGGATCCAAGTTCACTCCCAAGCCCAACACCGGATACCCTGTTTCCACGACGCTTCCGCCGCCCTGCTTCACGATCGCGGCCTCGGCGGGAGCCAACGGCAGCATCACGCCCTCGGGCACCGTGACCGTGGCGTCCGGCGCGAACCAATCGTTCGCCATCGCCGGCGCGGCGAACTACCGCGTCGCGGACGTGGTGGTGGACGGCGCCTCGGTCGGCGGCGTTTCGACGTACACGTTCCCTGCGGTCAACGCGAACCACACGATCGCGGCGTCGTTCGCGCCGAACCTGCTCACGATCACGACGCCTTCCACGCCGCTCGTCGCAGGTGCCGCGTTCTCGGTGTCGGTCGGTTACGACGGTCCCACGCCGTCGACCGTCGGCCTGGAGACGACCTGCACCTCGAGCAGCGTGGCCCCCCAGTCGGTGAATAACCCGACGACCAACCCCGTCGTGTTCTCCGTGACCGTGCCCAAGGCGGGCAGCTGCACGCTGAAGGCCACGGCCACCAACTATGCCTCCAAGACGCTCACCACGCCGCTGACGGTCTTCACCGGAACGCTCGCCTGCGGCGGCACGTCCAGCAACACCCCGAACGTCGACGTCACCCAGGATTGGGCGTACCCGCAGGGCGGCGTGCTCACGAACGGTGGATGGTCGCTCGTCCGCGGCGAAAACAAGAGCGGTGCCACGTGCTCCTCGGCAGTGCCCTACACCTTCACGCTCGACACGACTGGCACGCAAACCGCGAGCTTCCTCGTGCCGACCACCGAGGTCCAGAAGGTCGCTGCCCAGTATGTCGTGGTGTGGGCGCCGGTCGCGACCAACGGTGGCTGGTACGAAGCGCGTCCGCAACTCGCCTGGATCTCGAACGTGTCGGGTCCGATCTACATGCCTGGTCTGCCGTGCACGCAGGATCCGACGAACTTCGCCTCGCTCACGCAGGCGCAGCTCGACACCCTGATGCCTGCGATTCCGAACGCCGCTCCGTACAACACCGAGCCGCTTGCGTCGACCTACGGTTTCTCGACGCCGGGCAACATCGTCAAGGCGAAGATGTGCATCTCGCAGCACGGATGGACCGCCCTTGGCCCGGTGCAGTCGGAAGACGAGAACGGCACCAAGACGCTGGTGCAGCCCTGGGACAAGATCATCGACCTGGGTGACGGCTTCGCGAGCCGCGACTTCTGATCGGCAATCGCATCGACGAAACGGCCCCGCGAGGGGCCGTTTTCGTTTCCGGATTCGCTCTCGCTGCGATCAGGCGGCGCGCGGGGGTGGCAGCTCCGCGATCGCGCGGATGCGCAGCGAATCGCGCAGCCGGCGGCTCTCATCGCCGGCGCCTTCGGGCGGCGCGATGCCGAGGCGCTCCGACACGCGAATCAGCGCGAGCAGCAGGAGGAGCGTCTCGAAGAGGTCGTTGCGCGCGCGGGCGGTCTCGAGCCCCTTCGTGAAAGCAGTGTGAGCCGCGCGATCGTCGCCGGAGCGCAGCAGCGCTTCGCCGCGAATGCGCTCGAGCAGCGGCAGGATGGCGGATACCCCTTCGCCGGCGCTCGCCGCCGCCAGCGTACTGTCGGCCAGCTCGAGCGCGCCGCCGGCATCCCCGGCATACAGCCGGCACTCCGCCATGCGCGCGTCCATCGCCGCCGCGTCCTGGCTTGCACCGACGTGCGCGAAGTTGGCCTTGGCTTCCTCGAAGCGCGCGCCGGCTTCGTCGAGACGGCCGTCGCGCATCGCGACACGGCCGATCAGCGACAGGCAGGCGCCGTGAAAGTAGCGGTACTTGGACGCCCGCCATAGCGACAGCGTCTCCTTCAAGAGTGCGTCCGCTTCGGCGAGATCCCCCCGATCCGCGAGGATCTCGGCGACGTTCATCGAGGACAGCGCCGCCGTGAAGCGATCCCCGATCTTCGTGGATGCGTCGCGTCCGCGCTGGTAGTAATCCATCGCCTCGTCCCAGCGACCCTCTCCCTGGAAGAGAAGGCCCACGTTGTTGAGGATCGCGGCCTGCTTCACGCGGTCGCCCGAGCGCTCGTAGGCACGCAACGAGCGCTGCGCGAAAGGCTCCCAGTCCGTTTTCCCGAGCCCAACCATGGCGAACGCCACGACGAAGCATCCTGCGCCCAGCGCATCGGGATCGTCGATGGCCTCGGCGGATGCAATGGCGCGACTGGCCCAGCGGATGGCGTCGCTGTTGCGGCCCTCGGCCTGGAGCACGGTCGCGTACCACGAGTCGACGCGCGCCGCCTGCCGTGCGATGGCAGCGCCCGCACCCCCCGCAAGCGCCTTCCGCGCCCGCGCAGCCCAGCGCAGCGCGTCCGGGTACTTGCCGAGCTTCTCCTCGAGCCGCGAGCGCTTGATCAGGAGCTCCGCGACCGCGAGCGCGCGATCGGCGGCGAGCTTGCGCGCCGCATCGTAGGCCGCGATGGCGCGCGCAAACTCGCCGGCGCGGGTCAGCGCATCGCCCAGCGACTCCTGAACCGAAGCGAGCTCCTGCGGCGCGATGTCAGGCACGTGCCGGCTCGCGTCCAGCGAACGCACGTAAAGCTCGGCGGCTTCGACGTAGGCATACACGTCGCCCGCGCGCTTCGCGGCAATCCTCGCGTGTCGCCATGCAGGCTCGAACTCGCGCGCCTCGAAGTGGTGAAGGGAAAGGATGCCTGCGGTGTCCTCGGCAGCACCGGACTCGGCGGACAGATGGCGCGCCGCCGCACCGTGATACTCGCGGCGAAGCTTGAACGGCAATCCTTGATAGGCAGCGTCGCGCACGAGGGAGCGACGGAACCGCAAATACCCGTCGCCCTCCTCGTCGAAGAACTCGCGCAGGCGCTGCCACGCCGCGGCATCGGCCGCGCGCGACGACTCGCTTTCGTCTAGCCAAGCGAGCATCCGCGGGTGGAACGTGAGGCCCAGCACCGCCGCGCGTCGCAGGACGGCGCGATCGTCCGGCGTGAGCGCATCGATGCGTGCCATGGTGGCCGCCTCGGCCGAATCGGGCAGCGCGGTGACCCCGCCGGTTTCGATCGCCACGCGCATGAGGTCGCGCAGGAACTGCGGATTGCCGCCCGAGCGCTGCGCCACCACTTCGAGCACGTGCAGCGGGAGCGGATGGGTCTCCGCGGCGATCTTGACGAGCCGCAGCGCGTCGGCGGAGGCGAGCGGCGCGAGCTCGAGCCGCGTCACGCCCGCCGGCGCGGCGCCGGGACCTTTTGCCGCGGGCCTCCGCGCGACGACGATCACCCACGGACGCGCCACTGCCTGCGGCGCGACGTAGGCCAACAATTCGCTCGACGCGACGTCCATGTGATGCGCATCCTCGAGCGCGATCAACGAGGGCTCCGGCAGCAGGGCCGTGAGGAATGCGAGCACGCTCTCGTGCAACTTGGGCCGGCGGTTGTTCTCGGCCAGCATGTCGACCTCGGGGGTCGACGGCACTTCCACGCCGAACGCGATGGCGACGAGCGGCAGCCAGGGCTGCAGCGAGGGCGTGCGCTCGGCCACCATCGCCCGCACGCGCGCGGCCACGGCGTCCTCGGGCGCATCGCGCGCAATGCCCGTGAGCTCCCGCAGCAACTCCTGCCACACGGCGTACGGCTTGGATGCGGTGTAAGCCTCGCACACCGCGTGCAGGCGCGTGAAGCCGGCCGCCTCGTCGCGCATCGCGTTGACGAGCCGCGACTTGCCCACACCCGCTTCGCCGACGATCTCGAACACCTTGCCCTGCCCCGCGCGTGCGGATGCGAGCGCCTCACGCAGCGCCGCGATCTCGGCATCGCGTCCCGTGAGCGGCAACACCTCGAGCGTGCCCTGCCGCGTGCGCGACCCGATCGCATCGCCCACGTCCCATGCGCTGACCGGCTTCGACTTGCCCTTTACCATGAAGGGTTCGAGCGCGGTCGTCGCGAACAGCGTGTTCGAGCGGTCGAGCACGTCCGCGGTCGCGTAGATGCGGCCCGCGGGCGCCTTGGCCATGAGGCGCGCCGCGAGATTCACCGTGTCGCCCATCACCGTGTACGTGCGACGATAGAAGGGGCCGATGTCGCCCGCGAAGATCGCGCCTCGATTGACGCCGATGCGGATGGATACCGGCACGTTCGCATCGACGATCGCGCGCAGCGCAAGCAGCATCCGCTCCTCGTCCTCGCCCGTGACGATCGGCGCGCCCGCCGTGAGGATGAGCTTGCCGCCGTCTACGTCGATGTCGGAGGCGAGGAGCGCAATGCCTTGCGCCTCGGTGGCGGTCTCCACTGTCGCGACGAGGCGATGCAGGAGATCGGCCGTCGCGGCCGGACCCTTCGTTGCGATGAGTGCGTCGATACCTTCGAACCTGATGAAGGCGACGGTCACCGGCCGATGCTCGGGTGCGCCGCCGCCGCCCATCACGTGCGCGCGCACCGCAGGTGCCAGGCAACGCGCGAGCGTGTCGTGCGCGACGATCGGACGCGGGACCAGGGGAAGCTTGTCGCTGCCTTCGGGCGCGCGCTGCACGAGCACGCCGGGACCCTTCGTCGCACCGAGGCATCATGACGGCAGCAGCGCCGCGGTGTCGGTGCTGACCAGGATCTCACCAGCGCCGGCCTCGTGCTCCATCGTGACCACGCGGCTCCATCCGGGGCCGGTCACCACGAGCTCGTGGTGAGTCTCGCCCGCCATGAAGAAGTGGAACTCGCCCGAGTGGATGCCCTGCGACATGCGCAGCGTGACTTTGGCGCCGGGAACGTCGATGCGGCCGACGTCGCGCAGGATGCGGCGCATCAGCACCGAGGCGCGGCACGCGCGCGTTGCGTGTCCCGCATCCTGGAACCAGAGCAGGAGCGCGTCGCCGCCGAACTTGAGGAGGCTCGCGCCGTTGTCGTAGGCGACGGCGAGGATCGACTCGAAGCATCGGCCGATCACTTCGGTGATCTGCTCCGACCCCTCGCGGCCCTTGCGCGCGAGCTGCTCGGACAGCTTGGTGAAGCCGGAGACGTCGGTGAACACCGCCGTGCCCTCGTGGGTCCACCAGCGTCCCTCCGGATTGGTCGCGAGGTGATGCTGCAGGATGCGCGGCGCGTACAGACCCGCGCGCGCACCGTCGGCCGGCGGGCCTTCCGAGCGTGTTTCCGGGGCGGGTTGGTCGATCATCGCCCCGCAGGATAAGGCATGGGGAAGGAGGCGCGCCGCGCCGGCTAATCGGACGCGCTGTCCCTTGTCGCGCGTGCTCCGTTTCGGCGCAACACATACAATCGCGGACCATGCCGGACGACCACCCACCGGAAGCCCCGCCGCCCCCGACGACCGCCTCCAAGCGGCGACGCACCGTCGCGCTCGTCGACCTGCTGCGCGAGTTGCGTGGCGGCGTGACGTCGGCGGCGGTGAGCCTCGGCATTCTGCTGCCGCTCGGCCTGCTGCCGTTTGCATCGCTGGGCGCCGAAGGCGCCGCCGTGGGCATTCGGGCGGCATTCGTGGCGGCCGCGATCGGCGGACTGATTATCGCGTTCGTCGGGGGCTCGCCGGTGCCCGGCAGCGGGCCGCGCACGTCCACGTCGCTCATCTTCGCCGCGTTCGTCGCGGGACTTGCGGCCGACCCGCAGTTGCGTACCGCGAGCGGCCTGCCGTGGCTCTTCGCGCTCGCCGCGGTGTGCGTGACGCTCGCCGGCGTGTTCCAGATCGTCCTGGCCGCGCTGCGCATGGGATCGATCGTGAGCTACGTGCCCCTGCCCGTCGTGGCAGGAATGATGGACGGCATCGCGATCCTCGTGATCGTCGCGCAGTTCCGCTTGCTGCTGTCCTCGCCGGCCGGCGTGTCGACCTCGGCGTTTCTCGTCGCCGGACTCACCGCCGCCATCACGTGGGCGATCGCGCGCAAGTATCCGCGCGCACCGTGGGCGTTGATGGGCATCGCCATCGGCAGCGCGCTCTACTGGATCCTCACGCCGGTGCTCCCCGGACCCGCGGGCATGCTCCTTGGACTCCCGGCCCCGGGACTCGCCGTGCCATTCATGGACCTGTCCGACGTGCCGGTCATCCGCGCGCATCTGCCCGGCCTCATCGCGAGCGCCGCGGTGATCGCCATGATCGGCTCGCTCGAGAGCCTGTTGTCGGCGGCCGCGCTCGACGCGCGCTTCATGACGCGTCACAAGCCCAACCGCATGCTCGCGGGCCAGGGCATCGCGAACGTGGTCGTTGGATTGCTGGGTGGAATGCCCGTCTCCACGTCCGCGGCCGTGCAGCTCGCAATGCATCGGGCGGGCGCGCGCCGCCTGCTGTCGGCGCTGGTCGGGGCGTTGCTCCTCGTCGGCGCGATGGCGGGGGCGCCGTACTGCCTCGCCTACGTTCCCATGGCGGCCACGGCCGGCATCATGCTCGTGGTGAGCCTGGGGCTCTTCGACCAATGGGGCAGCACGGTGTTCCGGCAGGTGCGCGCGGGCACGCGCGATCGCGACGCGCTGTGGGCGCTCGGCACGGTAGCCCTGGTGTGCACCATCACTGTCGTGTTCGGCTTCGTGCTCGGCGTGGCGGTCGGCATCGTCGTGTCGATCGTGCTGTTCATCGTTGCGCAGAACCGCTCGCTGGTGCGCAGCATCGGAAGCGGCCAGACGCGCAGCTCGCGCAGGATCTACCGGCCGGACGAGGCGGCTGCGCTGCGCGAACACGGCGAGCGCGTGCGCGTGGTCGAGCTCGAGGGAGCGGTGTTCTTCGGCACCGCGAACACGATGGAACGCGAGCTCGAGTCCATCGCCAAGGGCGCGCGCTTCGTGATCGTGGACGTCCGCCGCGTGACCAGCATCGATGCCTCGGGCACGCATGCCTTCGAGCGCATCGGTTCGCGCCTGGAATCCCGTGGCGCGCAGCTGCTCCTGGCCGGCATCTCGTCGCGTGACCGCCATGCGCGCGCATTGAACGCGTACAGCGGAGGCAAGTTCGCCCCCGAGAAGTGGTTTGCCGACGCCGACCGTGCACTCGAGCACGCGGAACGCGCGATTCTCGCGGGACTCGGAATCCGCGCCTCGGAAGGCCAGCTCCCGTTGGCGGACCTGGCGCTGTTCGAAGGCCTCGACGAGCCGCAGCGTGGGCGGCTCGCGTCGCGGCTCGTTCGGCACGAGCTTGCGCCCGGTGAAGTGCTCTTCAGGCGCGACGAGTCCGGCGATCGCGTGTTCGTGCTCGCCAAGGGGTCGGTGACCATCATCAGCGACGTGGGCGACGAGCCCGGGCATCGGCTCGCGACATTCGCGCCGGGCGTGGTGTTCGGCGAAGCGGCGATGCTCGACGGCGGCGGCCGCACCGCCACCGCCGTGGCCGACGAGGCCTGCGTCCTCTACGCGCTCACCCGCGACGCGCTCGACGCGTTGCGCGAGGAGGACTCCGGCCTGGCGCTCGCGGTGCTGCGCAACATCGCGCGCCAGCTCTCGGCGCGCCTGCGCTTCGCCAACCTGACGATCGACGCGCTTCGCTAGCTTTCCCACGGCGGTGGCGGAACAAACGTTCCATTTTTCCGGCCTCCCGAAACTTGCGTTTCACGAGGGGCTGCGCGACAATTTCAGGCCCCGCATCCCGCGGGCCGCCGCCGCACTCAAGCCGTAATGAAAAACGCCACCCGCTTCGCCCCGGATCGCCGGCTCGACGTCGTCTGCCTCGGCCGCTTCGGGGTCGACTTCTACGCCCAGCAGATCGGCGCCCGCCTCGAGGACGTCACGAGCTTCGCCAAGTACCTCGGCGGCTCGTCGGCCAACACGGCGTTCGGCTGCGCGAGGCTCGGCCTCAAGGCCGGGCTCATCTCGCGCATCGGCAACGACGCCAACGGGCGCTTCCTGGTCGAGACCATCGCCAAGGAAGGCTGCGACACGAGTCACGTGGGCGTGGACCCGCAGCGCCTCACCGCGGCCGTCGTGCTGGGCATCAAGGACAAAGACACGTTCCCGCTCATCTTCCTGCGCGAGAACTGCGCCGACATGGCCATCGACGAGCACGACATCGAGGAGGCCTACATCGCCTCGTCGCGCGCGCTGCTCATCACCGGCACGCACTTCTCGACCGACCACATCAACCGCATCAGCAACCTCGCACTCGACCGTGCGCGCAAGAACGGCGTGCGCACGGTGCTCGACATCGACTACCGGCCGGTGCTGTGGGGTCTCACCAACCGCGGCGACGGCGAGACGCGCTTCATTCCGTCCGACGGCGTCACCGCGCACCTCCAGCGCATCCTGCCCAAGTTCGACCTCGTGATCGGCACCGAGGAGGAGTTCAACATCGCGGGCGGCAGCCTCGACATCATCGCGTCGCTGCGTGCGGTGCGGGCGGTCACGCAGGCTACGCTCGTGGTCAAGCGCGGCCCCATGGGCTGCGCGGTGATCGACGGCGCGATTCCCGCCTCGCTCGACGAGGCGTTCAACGGCCAGGGCGTGCGGGTCGAGGTGCTGAACGTGCTCGGCGCCGGCGACGCTTTCTCCGCGGGCTTCCTCTCCGGATGGGTCAGAGGCGAGGACTACGACGCCTGCGCACGCTATGCCAATGCGTGCGGCGCGCTCGTGGTGTCGCGCCACGGCTGCGCGCCCGCCATGCCCACGCGCTTCGAGCTCGACTACTTCCTTGCCAACGCCGCGTCCATCCCGCGCCCGGACCAGGATGCGACGCTCACGCGATTGCACCGCGTCACCGCCCCGCGCCCGCGGCACGACGAGGTCTTTGCATTCGCCTTCGATCACCGCAACCAGTTCTTCGACCTCGCGCAACGCGCGGGCGCGCCCGAGTCGCGCATCCCGGCGCTCAAGAAGCTCCTGGTGCGCGCGGTGGCGGAGACCGACGCCGCGCTGTCGCTCGGCGGCCGTGCGGGACTGCTCTGCGACGACCGCTACGGACAGGATGCGCTCAACGACGCGACCGGCCGCGGCTGGTGGATCGGTCGTCCGGTCGAACTGCCGGGGTCCAATCCGCTGCAGTTCGATCGCGGGCGCTCCGTGGGCACTGCGCTCATCGCGTGGCCGGGCGAGCACGTCGTGAAGTGCCTCGTGCAATACCATCCCGACGATCCCGTGCTGCATCGCCTCGAGCAGGAGGCGCAGGTCCGCGCGCTCTACGACGCGGTCCAGGTGAGCGGACACGAGCTCATGCTGGAGATCATTCCGCCCAAGAGCCTCCCGGTGGGGGACGACACGGTCCATCGCGCGCTCAAGCGCTTCTACAACCTCGGCATCTATCCTGAATGGTGGAAGCTCGAGCCCATGTCGGCGCAGCAGTGGCAGGCCGTCGACGCGCTCATCGCCGACCGCGATCCCCATTGCCGCGGCGTGCTCCTGCTGGGGCTCAATGCGGAGAGTGACGTCCTTGCGAGGGCGTTCCGCGACGCGCGCGCGAGCCGCGCGTGCCGCGGCTTTGCGGTGGGGCGCACGATCTTCCACGAACCGGCGCAGGCATGGCTTGCGGGGTCGATCGACGACGACGAAGTCGTGCGGCGCGTGCGTGCCAACTACGAGGCGCTGATCGGCGCCTGGCGCGAGGCAAGGCGATGAGCGTGGTGACTCAACCATGAGGCTGACGACGGCACAGGCGCTCGTGCGCTATCTCGCGGCGCTGCGCGCTCGGACGCCGAGCGGCGTGGAGCCGCTGTTTGGCGGCGTGTTCGCCATCTTCGGGCACGGCAACGTCGCCGGCATGGGCGAAGCGCTGTACCAGCACCGCAACGCACTGCCGACGTATCGCGCCCACAACGAGCAGGGCATGGCGCATGCGGCCATCGCGTACGCCAAGGCGCACTTCCGCCGCCGCATGATGGCGTGCACCACGTCGATCGGTCCGGGGGCCACCAACCTCGTCACCGCCGCGGCGCTCGCGCACGTCAATCGGCTGCCCGTGCTGTTCCTGCCGGGCGACATCTTCGTGTCGCGCGCGCCCGATCCCGTGCTGCAGCAGATCGAGGATTTTGCGGACGGCACCGTCAGCGCCAACGACTGCTTCCGTCCCGTCTCCCGTTACTTCGATCGCATCGTGCATCCGTCGCAGCTCCTCTCGGCGCTGCCGCAGGCGGTGCGCGTGCTCACCGACGCCGCGCTGTGCGGCCCGGTCACGCTCGCGCTGCCGCAGGACGTGCAGGCGATGGCGTACGACTACCCCGAGGACTTCTTTGCGCCGCCCCTCGTGACGTTCGACGCGGCGCCGCCCGCCGAGCACGCCATCGCGCAGGCGACCAAGATCCTGCGCGACGCAAAGCGTCCGCTGGTGGTCGCGGGCGGCGGCGTCCTCTACGGCCTCGCGGGCGGCGCGCTGCGCGCCTTCGCGGGCGCCCATCGCATTCCGGTCGCGGAAACGCAGGCGGGCAAGGGCGCATTGCCCTGGGACCATCCGCTGCAGCTGGGCGCGATCGGCGTCACCGGGTCGCCCGCGGCCAACGCGGCCGCGGCCGAGGCCGACGTCGTGCTCGCGGTGGGCACGCGCCTGTCCGACTTCACCACCGGCTCGCATTCGCTCTTCGGCAAGGCGAGGCTCGTCAATCTCAACGTCAACGCGTTCGATGCGCGCAAGTGGCGCGGGTTCGAGGTCGTCGGCGACGCCAAGCTCGGCCTGCAGGGACTCGCACGCATGCTCGACGGCTGGACGTGCGAGACGTCGTGGACGGAGCGCGCGCGCCGCGCCGCGTCGGCCTGGCGCGACGATATCGCGCGGCTCACCGGGCAGCGCGAGGTCGCGCTGCCGTACGACGGCGACGTGATCGGCGCCGTGCAGCGCTCGGCGAAGGATTCTCCCGCGCAGGACATCGTGGTGTGCGCCGCAGGCACGTTGCCGGGCGAGCTGCACAAGCTCTGGCGCACGGCGGCGCCCGGCGGCTATCACGTGGAGTACGGCTACTCGTGCATGGGGTACGAGATCGCGGGCGGGCTGGGGGTCAAGATGGCGTGCCCAGATCGCGAAGTCGTGGTCATGGTCGGCGACGGCAGCTATCTCATGATGAACTCGGAGATCGCCACCTCGGTGATGCTCGGCCGCAAGCTCGTGATCGTGATCCTCGACAACCGCGGCTACGGCTGCATCAACCGCCTGCAGCAGGCGGTGGGCGGCGCGCCGTTCAACAACCTCCTCGACGACTGCCTGCAGGCGGGGCCCGGGGCGCCCGCGATCGACTTCGCCGCGCACGCCGCGTCGATGGGCGCCCTGGCCGAGCACGTGAAGGACATTCCGGCGCTCGAGGAGGCGCTTGCGCGCGCACGCGCGGCGGACCGCACGTACGTTATCGTGATCGACACCGACCCCGCGCATACGACAAGCGAGGGGGGCTGGTGGTGGGAGGTCGCGGTGCCGGAAGTGTCGGAGCGCGCGGAAGTGCGCAAGGCACGCGAGGAATACGAGGCGGGCAAGAAGAGACAGACATGAACGTGAAGATCGGCATCAATCCCATCTCGTGGTCGAACGACGACCTCCCGTCGCTCGGCGGCGAGACGCCGCTCGAAGTTGCGCTCACCGAAGGCAAGCGCATCGGCTACCAGGGCTTCGAGCTCGGCAACAAGTTTCCTCGCGAGTCGGAGGCGCTGCGCCGAGTGTTGTCGTCGCACGGACTCGAGCTCGTCTCCGGCTGGTATTCGGGACGGCTTGCCTCGCGTTCGGTGGAAGACGAGATCACCGCCGTCGGCCCGCACTTGAAGCTCCTCGCCGACAACGGCGCGAAGGTGATGGTCTACGGCGAGGTGCAGGACAGCATCCAGGGCGCGCCGCAGCCCCTCTACAAGCGTCCGCGCTTCTTCACCTCCGATCAGTGGGATGCCTACGCCGCGCGCCTTACGCAGTTCGCGGAGCACACGCTCGCGCACGGCGTCCGCGTCGCCTATCACCATCACATGGGCGCCTACGTCGAGACGCCGTCGGACGTCGACGAGCTCATGAAGCGCGTCGGCCCGGAAGTGGGGTTGCTGTTCGACAGCGGCCACATGACGTTCGCGGGAGGCGATGCGGTCGAAATGTTGCGCAAGCACGTCAAGCGCGTCTGTCACGTGCACTGCAAGGACGTGCGGCCCGACGTGATCCGGCTCGCGCGCAACCGCAACTGGAGCTTCCTCGAGTCCGTCATCAACGGCGCGTTCACGGTGCCGGGCGACGGCGCGATCGACTTTCCGGCGCTGATCGCCATCCTGCGCGAGAACGGCTACGAAGGCTGGCTCGTCGTCGAGGCAGAGCAGGACCCCGTGGTCGCTCCCGCGTATCGCTACGCAGACAAGGGATTCCGCACGCTGGCGGAGCTCGTCGCGTGAGCGGAAGCCGCGCAACGTTGCTCGTCAAGGCCCGCCGCACGGGCCGCGATATCGTCAGCGTGACGCCGCAGTCGGCGGGATGGACGTACGTGGGCTTCTCCGCGCACCGGCTCGGCGCCGGCGAATCGCTCTCGCTTCCCGCGGGAGGCAACGAGGTGTGCGTCGTGGTGTTGAGCGGCATCGCAACGGTTGCTGCGCAAGGCCAGGTGTGGCGCGACATCGGCCACCGGACGAGCGTGTTCGACGACGAGGCCCCGTACGCGGTCTACGCGCCCGCGCACGCACAGGTCGCCGTCACCGCGGCGACGGCGTGCGAGATCGCGATCGCGAGCGCGCCCGGCACCGCCGCGAGGCCCGCGCGACTGATCGAGCCTTCGACCATGAAGCGCTCGGTGCGCGGACAGGGCCTCAACCCGCGCTACGTGTGCGACATACTGCCGCAGACGGAAGCCGCCGATCACCTGCTGGTGGTCGAGGTGCGTACGCCATCCGGCCACTCGTCCTCCTACCCGCCGCACAAGCACGACACCGACAATCTCCCGGAGGAGAGCTTCCTCGAGGAGACGTACTACCACCGGCTCGATCCCGCGCAGGGCTTCGCATTCCAGCGCGTGTATACCGACGACCGCTCGCTCGACGAGTCGCTCGCGGTGGAGAACCACGACGTCGTGATGGTGCCGCGCGGCTACCATCCGGTGGTCGTGCCGTATGGCTACCAGTCGTACTACCTCAACGTGATGGCAGGGCCCACGCGCGAGTGGCATTTCAGGAACGATCCCGCGCACGAGTGGATGATTCAGAAGCCGTGAACGGGTGAACGAGTGAAACGAAAGGCGAGGCGATGATGGAAGTGGCACTCTTCGGCGCAGGCCGCATCGGCAAGATCCACGCGGGCAACCTTGCCCGCCAACCGGGCGTGAAGCTGCGTTACGTGGTGGACGTCGACGCCGGTGCCGCGAAGGCGCTTGCCGACCAGCACGGCGCGCAGGTGACGAGCGCCGAAGCCGCGTTCGCGGACAAGGGCGTGGGTGCCGTGGTGATCGGGTCGTCGACCGACACCCACGCCGATCTCATCACGCGCGCCGCGGCCGCGGGCAAGGCCATCTTCTGCGAAAAGCCGGTCGACCTCGACGTGGCGCGCGCACGCGCGTGCGCCGATGCGGTCACGCGCGCGGGTGTGATGTGCATGATCGGCTTCAATCGCCGCTACGACCCCACGTTTGCGGCGGTGAAGGAGCGCCTCGCGCAGGGCGAGATCGGCGAGCCTGAGATGCTCGTCATCACGAGCCGCGACCCCGGCGCGCCGCCGGTCGAGTACCTGAAGCGCAGCGGCGGCATCTTCCGCGACATGCTGATCCACGACTTCGACATCTTCCGCTGGATCCTCGACGACGAGGCCGCCACGCTCTACGCGACCGGCAGCGTGCTTACCGACCCCGCGGTCGGCACCGTGGGCGACGTCGACTCCACCGCGGTGACCATTCGCACGAAGAAGGGCCGCATCGCGGTCATCAACACGACGCGCCGCGCGGCGTACGGTTACGACCAGCGGTTCGAGGTGCTCGGCAGCAAGGGGATGCTGCAGGCCACCAATCACAAGCCCACCGAGGTCGTGTCGTCGACCGCCGCAGGGGTCAGTGCCGACAAGCCGGAGCACTTCTTCCTCGAGCGCTACCGCGCGGCCTACGCGATCGAGATGGCGCACTTCTTCGACGCGCTGGCCAAGGGCACGCCCGTGCGCACGACGATCGCCGACGGCGTCGCGGCGCTGGTGCTGGCAGATGCCGCCACCGCGTCGTGGCGTGACGGGAAGATCGTCGAACTTTGATCGCGCACGAGGAGAGCACGACATGACCGTTCGCATCGGCATCGCGGGTGTTGGCCGCATGGGCCGCCGTCACGCGGAGAATCTGGCCACGCGCGTTCCCGGCGCATCGCTCGTGGCGGCGTGCAGCCCCATCGGCGAGGAGCTCGAATGGGCGCGCACGGCGCTCGGCGTCGAGGGAATCTACAAGGACTTCGGCGCGATGCTCGCGCAGAAGGACATCGACGCGGTGTTCATCGTGACGCCCAACACGCTGCATCCCGCGCAGATCATCCAGGCGCTGCGCGCGGGCAAGCACGTGTTCTGCGAGAAGCCGCTGTCGATGGTGCTCGAGGAGTGCATCGCCGTCGAGGAGGAAGCTGCGAAGCATCCGCATCTCAAGGTCATGATCGGCTTCGTGCGCCGCTTCGACCCCTCGTACCAGGACGCGCAGCACGCCATCGCGTCGGGGGCCATCGGCCGCCCGTTCCTCGTGCGCTCGCAGACCACCGACCAGAACGACCCGTCGGGCTTCTTCGTCAAGTTCGCGCCCACGTCGGGCGGCATCTTCGTCGACATGAGCGTGCACGACATCGACCTCGCGCGCTGGCTCCTGGGCTCGCCCGCGCCCAAGCGGGTGTTCTCGCTGGGCACGGTCGCGGTGCACGAGGGATTGAAGGCGTGCGGCGACGTCGACAACGGCGTTGCGATGTGCGAGTTCGCCGACGGCCGCATGGCCTGCTTCTATGCCTCGCGCACGATGGCGCACGGCCACGAGACCGCCACCGAGATCATCGGCACCGACGGCCGGCTCACCGTCGGCCGCGACGGACGCCTCAACCAGGTCGAGATCGCCGACGCGCACGGCATTCGCACGATCACCACGCCGACGTTCTACGAGCGTTTTGCCGAGGCGTTTCTGCGCGAGGAGATCCACTTCGTCGACGCGGTGCGCCACGACCGTCCGCTCGCGCTGTCGCTGCACGACGCGACGGAGGCCACGCGCATCGGCATCGCGCTGCGCACGTCGCTCGACGAGCGTCGCGTGGTCGAGCTCCGATGACCCGCTTCGACCTCTGCCGCATCCTGGCCCGCGACGCCGGCAAGATCGCGCATCGCGGATTCGGCACCTCGTCCACCAAGATGAAAGGCGTGCACGACGTCGTCACCGAGATGGACGGCGCCGTCGAGCGCTACATTCGCGCCGAGATAGGCAAGCGCTATCCGCAGGACGCGGTCCTTGGGGAGGAGGAGGGCGGCGCAACCGGCGACCGCCTGTGGATCATCGACCCCATCGACGGCACGGCCAACTACGCGCGGGGCCTGCCGCGCTACTGCGTGTCGATCGGTTATGCGGAGCACGGCGTGCCCGTGCTGGGCGCCATCTACGACCCCAGCAACGACTGGCTGTACGCGGCCGCGCGGGACGAGGGCGCCTGGCAGGACGGCGAGCGCATGCAGGTGAGCGCGATCGACGACATGCAGGCGGCGACCGTCGAGTGCGGCTGGTCGACGCGCCGGCCCGCCTCCGCGTACGTGGACATGATCGGGCGCGTGTTCGCGGCGGGCGCCGCCATGCGGCGCGCAGGGTCGGGGGCGCTCGGCCTCGTCGACGTGGCGGCGGGTCGCGTCGAGGCGTACGCGGAGCTCCATATCAATTCGTGGGACTGTGCGGCCGGCATCGTGCTTGTCCAGGAGGCGGGCGGATTCACCAACGACTTCTTCGCGGGCGACGGCATGCGCGCCGGCAATCCCCTGATTGCAACCAACGCGGCGCTTTGCGGTAAGCTCGCCGCGGTGATCGGCATTCCAATAAAGCCATAGGAGGAAACCATGCGTGTCCTGAATCTCATCCGGGCGATCGTGCCCGCCCTCGCGCTGGCCGCGCCGCTTTCGGCCCTGGCCCAGGGCGAGCTCGTCGTCTATTGCACGGTGCAGGAGGAGTGGTGCCGTCCCATGGTCCAGGCGTTCGAGAAGGCCACGGGCATCAAGGTGTCGATGACGCGCAAGAGCTCCGGCGAGTTCTACGCGCAGATCAAGGCCGAGGCCGCCAACCCCAAGGGCGACGTCTGGTGGGGCGGCACCGGTGACCCGCACCTGCAGGCCGCGGAAGAGGGTCTCACCGAGGCCTACAAGTCGCCGAAGATGGGCGAGCTTCAGGACTGGGCCGTGAAGCAGTGGGAGCAGTCGAAGGGCCGCACCGTAGGCGTGTACGCGGGCGCCCTCGGCTACAGCTACAACACCGAGCAGCTCACGAAGAAGAACATCCCGGCGCCCAAGTGCTGGTCCGATCTCATCAAGCCTGCCTTCAAGGACGAGATCCAGGTCGCCAATCCCAACTCCTCCGGCACGTCTTACACGATGCTCGCCACACTCGTGCAGCTCATGGGCGAGGACAAGGCCTTCGACTATCTGAAGGCCCTGCACAAGAACGTGAACCAGTACACGAAATCGGGCGCGGCGCCGGCTCGCGCGGCGGCCACCGGCGAAAGCCTCGTCGGCATCACCTTCCAGCACGACGCGGTGCTGCAGGCCGTCAATGGCGCCAAGGTAACGATCGTGTCGCCCTGCGAAGGCACCGGCTACGAGATCGGCAGCATGAGCATCATCAAGGGCGCCAAGAACATGGAGAACGCCAAGAAGTGGTACGACTGGGCGCTCACGTCGGAGGCGCAGTCCATCGCCGGCCAGACCAAGGTGAGCTTCCAGGTGCCGTCGAACAAGAGCGCGTTCATCCCGCCGCAGTCGCCCAACCTCAAGGAAGTGAAGCTCATCAACTACGACTTCGCGAAGTACGGCTCGTCGGCGGAGCGCACGCGCCTTTTGACCAAGTGGGACAAGGAGGTCTCGGCGCTGCCGAAGTGACCGAGGACAGCCCCTCACTCCGTCCCTCTCGCCGCGTGCGGGGAGAGGGTGCCCGACAGGGCGGGTGAGGGATCAGTTCGCCGCAGACGCCCATGCAGACCGCCACCCTCGCACCGGCCGTCTTCGCGCCGGCCGGCCGCGATCGCGCGACGATCTACATCGCCGCCATTGCGGTGGCGGCGCTCGCGGCGGTGCCGTGGGCAGCCTCGGGCGGCCCTTCCGCGTTCATGCGCGCCGCCGGCGGAAGCACGG
>CAZIZD010000005.1:0-29393 GCA_964543615.1 uncultured Alcaligenaceae bacterium
TGTCGGTGTCGATCGTGAGCTTCTTCGCCGCTTCCGCGAGCTGGTCCCAGGTCTCGATCGAGGCCGGATCGATGCCCGCAGCCTTGAAGAGGTCCTTGCGGTAGAAGAGGCTCGTCGTCGCATGGAAGAGGGGCACCGCCGCGCGCTTCTTGCCCTCGACGCTCGCCTCCCAGCCCGCGCGCACGAAGAAGTCGGCGTCGGCGCCGCTGCCCCACTTGGAGACGATGAGCTCGTTGAGATCGGCGGCGGCGCCGGCCTTCATGAGCGCGCCCATGTTCTCGGTGTTGACCCAGATGATGTCCGGTGCGCCGCCCGTGTTGTGCGCGGCCAGGAACTTGGCCATGAGCTCGGAGAACACCTGCGGCTCGACCTTCACCTTGATCGACGGGTTGGCCTTCTCGAAGGACTCGATCATGGACTTGAGCGCGACTTCGCGGCCGGACGTCTTGGCCGGATCGAGGAAGGTCCACATCGTGACGACGGATTGCGCCTGGGCCTGCGTCGCAGCGATCGCGACGACGGCGGTGGCGATGGCGAGGGCCAGTTGACGCAGCGAAGACGGGCGCAGCAAAGACAGCACGGGCATGGTTCCTCCTTGCGGTACGGCTTGTTGTCGAGCCTTGGGGGCGCTCGTGTTCTAGCCGAAGTAGCGCTTCTCGGCTTCCTTCATGTAGTGCTTCATGGCCTTGCGAGCGGCGGCAGGGTCGCGCTTGCGCAGCGCCGCCACGATCGCACGGCGGTCGGCGATCACCTGCGTGCGATGCTCGGGAACGACGACGCGCGCGCGGACCGTGTCCCACATCGGGTGCCGGCGAAGGTCCCACAATCGCCGCACAAGCTCCGCGAACACGGTGTTGCGCGAAGCGGCGGCGAGCGTGGTATGAAACGCATGGTCGTCATCCTCGGCGCGCTCGCCCTTGCGGAACCGCGCGTCGGCGCGGTCGACGGCAGACGCGAGCTGCGCGATCTCGTCGCGGGTTGCGTTGGCGGCGGCGAGCGCCGCGACCTCGGGCTCCACCAGCCGGCGCGCGTCGAACTGCTCGCGTATGCCGGGCACCGTCTCGGCCTGCTGGGACCACGGAAGGCGGAACTTCTCGTCGACGATGGCGCGGACGTAGGTGCCGCTGCCGGTGAGCACCTCGACCACGCCGGCCGTCTCCAGCGCGATCATCGCCTCGCGCACGGAGGGACGGCTCACGTTCAGCTGCTGCGCGAGCTCGCGCTCGGGGGGCAGCCGGTCACCGGGCCTGAACGCGCGCTCGCGGATGAGGCGCGTGAGCTCGGCGGCGATCTGCTCGTACATCCGCTGCGGCTGGATCGAGCGCACCGGCATGGGTTTCCATGCCGCGCGGCCGGTGGTGCCCTCGGCCGCCGGGGCGTCGCCTGCGCGTTCAGCGGGACGGTTGAGCGCCATGCCTGGGATGGGGTGGGATGGTGCGGGAAAGAGGCAAACGATCAAATGGTCTGACCATTTGGCCACAAGCGGTCGTGGCGGTCAACACCGGCGAAGGGTCAGGCCAGCTTCGCCGGGTCGATGCTCGTCGCATGCGTCGCGAGGTACACCTCGCGCAGGAAGCACGCGAGGCCCAGGATGAGCCCCAGCATCGAGAAGACGAAGAGCCCGCCCGCGACCCACTTCAGGCTGCGGCCGAAGAATTCCTCCATGAACAGCGTGACGATCACGATGCAGATGACGAGCGCCGCCACCGTGCAGAAGTTGATCGACCAGCTGCACACGTGACGCCGCTGCTCCAGCACGCCGAGCTCGAGCCGCGCGGACGCGCGTGCGTCGCTGTCGAATCCGGTCCAGCCCGCCTCCAGCCAGCGCGCGCGGTCGATGACGCGCGCGAGTCGCGTGGCCATGACGCCCAGCAGGGCGGCGATGCCGGTGAGCAGGAAGACGGGGGCGATGGCGAGCTGGATCGCGTGCGCGCTGGCGGCGTGCTCGATGGGCATGGGATCTCCGCGGAGGATCGTGGACGTCAGAGCATAGCGCGGGCGCCGCCGGCCCGCGGACGGGGCCGCGTGCGCGGCGCTAGCTAGCGCGCCGCAAGCGCCGCGATCTTCTCGTCAGACAGGTAGCCGTAGCGGTTGATCCAGACCGGCAGCCCGGACGCGGCCGCGATGTCGCGGCGGCGTACCACGTCCTCGATCGGACCGTACGAATGCACGAACGCGATCGCCGGCACCGGGCCCGCCAGGCGGGACGCGAACGCGAGCTTCGCCGCCTGCGCGCGCGCGCCTACGGGATGCGGCGTACCGGGCTCCGGATAGCGCAGCAGGTTGCCCCCGGCGACGAGCGCGTCGGTGAACCCGAATCGATAGGCGATGGCCGAGGCGAGGGCGTCGTGCGCGGCGCCGTCGCCCGGGCCCAGGAGATCGCGCGCCCAATACCGCGCGATCATCGGCCAGTGCATGGTGTAGAGCTTGATGCCGACGGCATCGGCGACATCTGCGAGCGTCCCGATGGGGAAACCCGACACGCGCGAGAAGGGCGGCGGAAACGCCTGGGGCTCGAGGCGCCGGCGCGGACCCGGGATGGCGTCGAGCGCGGCGCGCACGGCGCAGAGCAGGTCGCGTGCCGCTGCGCGCTTGGCGTCCTGGAGCGGTGCGAGGATGCCGTCGTGCGCGCACAGCGCATCGAAGCCCGCGGCGTCGAGCGCATGCAGCGCACTTTCCGGCCCCGACGCCGCGGCGTCCCGAACCGCGTCGCGCACACCCTGCGACCACGCAAGCACGTCGCGGGCGACGCGCGAAGGATCGTGGCCGGCCTGCGCCATGCGCGCGGTCACCGCCGGATTGAAGTCGAACAGCGCGCTCCGGAAGTCGTAGGGCGGGTACTCGGGCCAGTCGAGTCGAAGGCCCGTCACACCCGGATAACGCGATGCGATCTCGGCGGCAAGGGTTGCCGTGTACGCCACCACGTCGGGGCTCGCAAGGCACGCATTGCGGTCCACCCGGGCGTCGTGCGTGCGGCCATCGGGCAGGAGGCAAGCATCCTCGGGACGCGCGCCGGAGAACTGCACCCGGTACCCCGGCGGGCTCGCCGCCATCGCCTGCATGTAAACGAGGATGCCGCGGCGCGCTGCGGACGCGCACACGCGGTCGAGGATCGCCTCGTTCGCGTGGGTGAGCGCCGTGGGCGGCGAAGGCTGGTAGCGCAGTCCGCGATAGCGCGCGAGGTCGTGCACGAACGAAGGCGCCGTGCGCACGAAGAGCTCGCGCGCGCCGAAGAGGTCGCGGTCGAGCGGCCGCACCTTGCCGGCTTCGCCGTCGGGCGGCGGCTCCCGCGCGCCCTCGCCGTCCGCGCAGCGCTCGAGCACGTAGGGACTGGTGGCAATGGCGGTCGCGCCGAGCGTCTGCACGCGGTCGAACACGGCCTCCACGCCCTCGTGCGCGAACCACTCCGGCATGACGGTCACGCCGAGGGCGAAGGGGACTTGGGACTGCGGCGCCTGGCGTGGCGTCTTCGGCTCGCTCATCTTCGCTATGATAGCGGGACCGTCCCGTGGAGCACGCCGCATGCCGTCGACCGCACTTCTTCAACGTTGGGCCGCATTGCTGTGCCTCGCTTTCGCGGCGGCAGCATCCGCACAGGAGCCCTTTCTCTCGCGTCCCGTTCACCTGATCGTGCCCGTCGCGGCGGGCGGCGGCATCGACACCGCGTTCCGCACCATCGCGCCGTTCTGGGGCGAGGAACTGGGCCAGACGATCGTCGTCGAGAACAAGCCCGGCGCGGGGCAGGTGGTCGGCAGCGACTTCGTCGCGAAGGCCAAGCCCGACGGCTACACGCTCCTTGCCGCAGGCGTGCCCATCGCGTTCAACACCGCGCTCGGGCGCAAGCTGCCCTACGACGCGATGCGCGACTTCACGCCGCTGTCGCTGGTGGTGACGCAGCCGCTCCTGATCGTCGTGCATCCTGCGGTGCCCGCGTCGAACATGCGCGAGCTCCTCGCGTATGCCAAGTCGCAGCCCGCGCCGCTGCAGTACACCTCCGGCGGCATCGGCAGCTACGGCCACCTGTGGTGGGAGATGTTCCGCGACAAGCAGGGCATCGCGGGGCAGCACGTGCCGTACAACGGCGTTGCGGGCGCGCTCAAGGACGTGATGGGCGGGCAGGTGCCGGTGCTGATCGACGCCATCGTGCCTACGGGCACGCAGGTGCAGGCGGGCACCGTGCGCGGCATCGCCATCGTCGGCGCGCAGCGCGCGAAGTCGCTGCCCAACGTCGCCACGCTTTCCGAGCAGGGCTATGCCGGATTCGACGCCGCGCCGTTCTACGGCGTGCTCGGACCCGCGAACATGCCTGCCGCGGTGACGCAGAAGCTGCACGCCACGCTCGTGAAGGCGCTCGCCAATCCCACGCTGCGCGGCAAGCTGCAGGATGCGGGCTTCGACGTCGTGGGCAGCACGCCGGAGGCGTACGGCAAGCTCATCGCTTCCGAGATCGACCAGTGGTCGAAGGTCGTGAAGGCGCAAAAGATCGTCGTCGAGTAGCGGGCCGATTCTAAAGCGGGGCTGGGCACATGGCGAACATCGAAGTCTTCGACGACCGCCTCGCTCCCGTCGTGCGCGGCGCCCCTCCGCTCGAGCGCCTGTGCACCGGCGCGATCTGGAGCGAAGGTCCCGTTTGGCTGCACGAGGACGACAGCGTCGTCTGGAGCGACATCCCCAACGACCGCATGCTGCGCTGGTCAGCAGCGGACGGCATCCGCGTGTTCCGTGAGCGCGTCGAGTTCACCAACGGCCACACGCGCGATCGCGACGGCTCGATCCTGCATTGCTCGCACGGGTTGCGCGCCGTCTTTCGCACGGACATTCGCGGCGAGCACCAGCGCATCGTGGTCGACCGCTGGGAGGGCAAGCGATTCAACGCGCCCAACGACATCGTAGTGAAGTCCGACGGGACGATCTGGTTCACCGATCCGCCCTACGGCCTCATCATTCCCGAGGAAGGGCACGGCGGCGAGTCCGAGATCGGTGACTGCTACGTCTTCCGTTTCGATCCGCGCAGCGGTGCGGTCGACCCGGTCACCGACCTGCCCATCGAGCCCAACGGCCTCGCGTTCTCGCCCGACGAGTCGGTTCTCTACGTGTCCGACACGTCAGCCGCGCTCGGACGCGAAGCCACGGGCAACCACTGCATCTTCGCGTTCGACGTGGAGGAGGGGAGGCGTCTCGTCAACGGCCGCAAGTTCGTCGACGTGAGTCCCGGCGTTCCGGATGGCTTCCGGGTGGACCGCCAAGGATGGATCTACACGAGCTCGCAGGACTCGGTGCAGGTATTTCATCCCGACGGCACGCTGCTGGGCAAGATCTGCGTGCCTGAGAAGGTCGGCAACGTCACCTTCGGCGGCCCCGAACGGGACACGCTCTACGTCGCGGCGTCGACGTCGCTGTATCGCATCCGTCTCGCGACCCGGGGCGTGCAGCACCCCTAGCGGCTGCGCTACGCGAATCCTTCCGTCTTGATCTTGCGCGCCGGCAGGTAGCCCTTGCGCGCGCGATGAAGCTGGTGGCGCGCGAGCTCCTCGCCTTCGAGGGTCATCACCGAAGGCTTGCCGCGCACGATGCCGCGCAGCTGCACGCGCGTACCGGACACGAGCGCAACCGCGGCGAGCCGGTCGTCGTCATCGAGCCGCACGAGCATGACGCCCCGGCCGCGCTCCATGGCGCGCATCTCGTCGAGCCCGAATACGAGGAGCTTGCCCTTCTCGGTAAGCGCTGCGACGTGGTCGAGGCCTGCGGTGACGAGCACCGGGGTCACCGGCGACTCGTCCTCCTCCAGCGTCATGAACGCCTTGCCGGCCTTCACGCGCGACACCATGTCGTCGGACTTGGCGATGAAGCCATGGCCTCCGCTGCCCGCGACGAGATACTTGCGGTCGGGCTAGCCCGACAGCGCCTGCGCGATCTTCGCGCCTGACTGGAGGTCGATCATCGTGGTGACGGGACTGCCGTCGCCGCGTCCTCCGGGCACGTCCGAAGCACGAATCGTGTAGGCGCGCCCGCGCGTGTCGAGGATCAGGATGGGATGGACCGTACGCGTCTCGATCACCGCGAGCGGACCGTCGCCCGCCTTGTACGTGAATTGCGCGGAGTCGAGGGCGTGACCCTGGCGCGAGCGGATCCAGCCGTTGCGCGATACCGTGATCGTCACCGGCTCGTCGGGCACGCTGCGGACGAGCACCGGCGAGGCCGCAGCCTCGATCTTCGTGCGGCGCGCGTCGCCGTACTTGGCGGTGTCGCGCTCGATCTCGCTCACGACCAGGTCGGACAGCGCCTTGCCGTCGCCCAGCACGCGCTTCAATCCCTTGCGCTCGGTGTTGAGAGCCTTCAACTCGTTGTCGATCTTGATGCCTTCGAGGCGTGCCAACTGGCGCAGGCGGATCTCGAGGATGTCGTCGGCCTGGATCTCGCTGAGACCGAACTCGGCCATGAGGTCGGCCTTGGGGTCGTCCGCGTTGCGGATGATGCGGATCACCTTGTCGATCGACAGCAGCGCCTTTTGGCGGCCTTCGAGGATGTGGATGCGGCGGTCGACCTCGCCCAGGCGGTGCGCGGTGCGACGCCTGACCGTGTCGAAGCGGAATGCGATCCATTCGTCGATCGCCTGCTTCAGGTTCTTCGAGCGCGGCCGCCCGTCGCGGCCGAGCATCACGAGGTTGACCGGAAGGGAGTCCTCGAGGCGCGTGTGCATGAGCAGAAGGTCGACGAACTCCTGCGGGTTCTGGCGGCTGCTGCGTGGCTCGAACACGAGGCGCACGGGCGAGGACTTGTCCGATTCGTCGCGCATGGTGTCGAGCGCGTCGGCGAAGAGTGCCTTGAGGTTCAACTGGTCCTGCGTCAGCGACTTCTTGCCCTCGCGCGGCTTGGGATTGGTCGCGCGCTCGACGTCCTCCATCACCACACGCGCCGACACGCCGAACGGCAGCTCGGTGACCGCGATGCGCCACTGGCCCCTGGCCAGCTCCTCGACGGTCCATTGCGCACGCACGCGAAGCGACCCGCGTCCTGTCTCGTACACGGCGCGGATATCCTCGGGCGACGAGATGATGCGGCCGCCGCCAGGCAGGTCGGGCCCCGGGATGTGCGTGAGAAGCTGGTCGAGGTCGATGTCCGGGTTGCGGATGGTCGCGACCGCCGCGCTGCCGAGCTCGCGCAGGTTGTGCGGCGGAATGTCGGTGGCCATGCCGACGCCTATGCCGGAAGCGCCGTTGGCGAGCAGCATCGGCAGGCGCGCGGGCAGGAGCTTGGGCTCGCGGAACGCGCCGTCGTAGTTGGGCGCGAAGTCGACGGTGTCCTGGTCGATCTCCGAGAGCAGGAGCTCGGCGATGGGTGTGAGGCGGCACTCGGTGTAGCGCATCGCCGCCGCATTGTCGCCGTCGCGCGAGCCGAAGTTGCCCTGGCCGTCGATCAGCGGATAGCGCAGTGTGAAGTCCTGCGCCTGGCGCACCAGCGCGTCGTACGCGGCGACGTCGCCGTGCGGATGGTACTTGCCGAGCACGTCGCCGACCACGCGCGCCGACTTCACGTGCCGCGCGGGCGCATACAAGCCGAGCTCGTGCATCGCGTAGAGGATGCGCCGCTGCACGGGCTTCTGCCCGTCGGCCACGTCGGGCAGTGCGCGGCCCGTGACCACGCTCATGGCGTACTCGAGGTAGCTCCTCTCGGCGAAGGCCGCGAGCGGCAGCGATTCCTCGTCCTGCAGGTTGTCGAAGAGGTCGGCCATCAGTCAGTCCCGGGGGCACTCATCACACGTCCACTTCGACGTCGTTGCCGTGCTCTTCCATCCATTCGCGGCGGCTCGCGGCTTCCGACTTGCCCATGAGCTTGGCGAACACGCGCGAGGCCTCTGCGGCGTCGGCGTGCGACACGCGCACGGAGACCACGCGCCGCGTTTCGGGATTCATCGTCGTCTCCCAGAGCTGCTCGGGATTCATCTCGCCCAGGCCCTTGAAGCGTCCGACCGACCACGACCCCGCACGCACGCCTTCCTTCTTCAGCCGGTCCTCGATGACCGCAAGCTCGTCGTCGTCGAGCGCGTAGAGCTTGCGTCCCGGGCGCTTGCCCTGTGCCGGTACGTCGATGCGAAAGAGCGGAGGGTGCGCGACGCAGATGTTGCCGTTCGCGATGAGCCGCGGGAAGTGGCGGTAGAAGAGCGTGAGGAGAAGGACCTTGATGTGGCTGCCGTCGACGTCGGCGTCGGCCATTACGATGATCTTCGAATAGCGCAGGCCCGTGAGGTCGGGGGACCCTTCCGCGTCGTGCGGATCGACGCCGATCGCCACCGCGATGTCGTGGATCTCGTTGTTGGCGAAGAGGCGGTCGCGATCGACTTCGAACGTGTTGAGCACCTTGCCGCGCAGCGGCAGGATCGCCTGGTACTGCTTGTCGCGCGCGAGCTTGGCCGAGCCGCCCGCGGAGTCGCCTTCGACGAGAAAGATCTCGCGGCGCACGACGTCGTCGGACTCGCAGTCGGTGAGCTTGCCGGGCAGCACCGCCACGCCCGAGCCCTTCTTCTTCTCGACCTTCTGCGCCGACTTCATGCGCGTCATCGCCTGCGAGATCGCGACTTCGGCGATGCGCTTGCCGTGCTCGACGTGTGCGTTGAGCCACACCTCGAACGGATCCTTCACGATCTGCGCCACGAGCTTCAGCGCATCGCGGCTCGTGAGCTTCTCCTTGACCTGTCCCTGGAACTGCGGATCGAGGATGCGCGCTGAGAGCACGTAGCGCAGCTTGGCGGAGATGTCCTCGGTCTGCAGGCGCACGCCGCGGGGGAGCAGGCCGTGATGCTCGACGAAGGACTTGATTGAATCGAACAGTCCCGAGCGCAGGCCCGCCTCGTGCGTGCCGCCGGCCGCCGTGGGAATGAGGTTGACGTAGCTCTCGCCTTCGCCGCGGCCTTCCTCGTACCAGGCGAATGCCCACGCGGCGCCTTCGCCTTCTGCGAAGGTGTCGCCGTCCTTGGGCTTGCCGAGGTAGGTCTCGCCCGCGAATATGGGGGCCACCGGCGTCGCGCCTTCGGAGATCTCGTCGAGGTACCCCGTGAGTCCCTGCGGGTACGACCACGTCGTGGTCTTGTGCTCCTTGCCCTTCTCGACGACCAGCGTCACCTTCACGCCCGGCAGCAGCACCGCCTTCGCGCGCAGGAGGCGCGTGAGCTCGGGGAGCGAGATCTCGGGCGCGTCGAAGTATCTGGCATCGGGCCACACGCGCAGGCGCGTCCCCGTGTTGCGCGGCCCGACGGTGCCGACAACCTTGAGCTTCTCCGCGACCTCGCCGCCCGCAAAAACGATGCGATGCACCTTGCCGTCGCGTTTGACCTCGACCTCCATGCGCTTGGACAGCGCATTGGTGACGGAGACACCTACGCCATGCAGCCCGCCCGAGAACGCGTAGGCGCCGCGTCCGTCCTTCTTGTCGAACTTGCCGCCCGCGTGCAGTCGCGTGTAGACGACCTCGAGTGTCGAGACCTTCTCCTCCGGATGCATGCCGACGGGGATGCCGCGCCCGTCGTCCTCAACGGTGACCGAACCGTCCGCGTGCACGGTCACGTCGATGCGTGTCGCGAAGCCGCCGAGCGCCTCGTCGGCGGCATTGTCGATCGCCTCCTGGACGATGTGCGTGGGATCGTTCGTCCGGGTGTACATCCCGGGGCGTTCCTTGACGGGCTGCAGGCCCTTCAGGACGCGGATGGAGGATTCTTCGTAGTTGCTGCGGGCCAAGCGTGGACCTCGTTCCTGATCGGTGCGCGACGCTGCGTCGCAAGGCACGATTTTATCGTGTCGTGCACGTCCGAACGGAATGACACGCGATTGGCCTGCGCCGGGCGAGCAGGGCGTTCCCATTTGCATTCCATCGCGAGGTGCGCTACAAGACGCCGCACACCCGCAACGAGACAAGGCCCACGATGGATTCGACGATCAAATCGTTCACGCGCGACGCCCAGGCGCAGGGGTTCGACGAGATCCTCGAGCGCAAGTGGGCGCCGCTCACGGTCGTCGATCGGCACACGCATCCGTTCTCGCTGTGGGCGCGCGTGGTCGAGGGGGAGATGTGGCTCACGGTGGGCGAACAGGAGCGGCATCTACTGCCCGGCGACGAGTTCACGCTCGATCGCGACGTGCCGCACGCCGAGCGCTACGGCAAGGACGGCGCGACCTACTGGGTTGCGCGCCGGCACGGGGAATCCTAGGCCGCCGTCAGCCGTCGACGACGCGGATCGGCGCGCCGTCGAGATACGCGACGATGTTCTCGATGCTCTGGCGGTAGAAGCGGCGCATCGCCTCCTCGACCACGTAGCCCATGTGCGGCATCAGCACGACGTTGGGCAGCGTCGTGAACGCGTGACCTTCCGGCAGCGGCTCGACGTCGTACACGTCGAGGCCGGCGACGATGCGACCGCTGCGCAATGCGCGGATGAGCGCGTCCTCGTCCACCAGCGGCCCGCGCGCCGTGTTGACGAGGATTGCGCCGGGCTTCATCGCTTCGATGTCCGCCGCCCCGACGATGCCGCGCGAGCGCTCCGATAGCCCATAGTGGATCGAAACCACGTCGGACGTCGCGAACAGCGTCCGCTTGTCCACGCGCACGACGCCGCCTGCGGCGGCCTTCTCGTCGGTGAGGTTCGTGCTCCACGCGACCACGTCCATCCCGAACGCCTTGGCGTAGGTCGCGACCTGCGCGGCGATCTTGCCCAGGCCCACGAGTCCGAGGCGCTTGCCTTCGAGCGGGATGCCGAGGGGCAGGTCCTGCTGCCAGCGTCCCGCGACCACGTTCGCGTGCCCCTGCGGGACCGACCGTGCGCACGCGAGGATCAGCGCGAACGCGAGCTCCGCCGGCGCGACCGTCGTGCCCGAGTCGGTGCAGACCACGAGGATGCCGCGCGCCTTGCACGTCGCGAGATCGAGGGTGGACGTGCGCCGTCCCGTCATCGCCACCAGGCGCAGGTTGGGGAGCCGTACGAGAACGTGCGCAGGAAACGCGGTGCGCTCGCGCATCAGCACGACGACGTGGAACGGCGCGAGCTCGCGGACGAGGTCGTCTTCGTCCCGCCACGCGCTGCGGAACACGGTGAGATCGGCGCGCGCCTGCACCGCGCTCCAGTCGGCGAGGCGTAGGGCCAGGTCCTGGTAGTCGTCGAGTATGGCGATGCGGAGGCGTTCCATGGAGGCTCCCGTCAGGCGGTCGCTGCGGCGAAGCGCCTGGTCACGTATCGCGGCATGCCGCCTTCCGCGATGAGGCGTCGCTGCGATTCGGTGAACACCTGCGCGATCACGTGGAAGACGATCGTGCGTGCGCCGGTGGCGGTGACCTGGATGGGAGAGCCGGTCGCAAGACCTTCCTCGATGCCTTCGAAACGGAACGCCTCGTCACCGGCGAGGCCGAGGCTCGCGATGCCTTGTCCCGGCTCGAAGGCAAGGGGGAGTACGCCCATGCCGATGAGGTTGGCGCGATGGATGCGCTCGAACGATCCGGCAATCACGGCCCGGATGCCGAGGAGCGCGGTGCCCTTGGCGGCCCAGTCGCGGCTGCTGCCGGTGCCGTAGTCGGCGCCGGCGAGCACGATTGCGCTGTCACCGCGCTCGCGATAGCGCGAGGCCGCATCGAAGACCGTCGCGACCTCGCCTTCGGGAAACACTCGCGTGAAGCCGCCCTCGAGGTCCGGCGTCAGGCGATTGCGAAGTCGCACGTTGGCGAACGTTCCGCGCACCATCACGTGATGGTTGCCGCGACGGCCGACATAGGTGTTGAAGTCCCGTTGCGCGACGCCGTGCGCAAGGAGGTGGCGGCCTGAGGGCGTGTCCGCGGGAATCTCGCCGCTCGGCGAGATGTGGTCGGTGGTCGCCGCGTCGCCGAGCATCACCAGCACCCTCGCGCGTTGCAGCGCCTGCGCGAGCGAGGCGATACCGTCGTGCCCGTCGCCGCCGTCGAAGAAGGGCGGGCGCACGAGGTACGTGGAGGCGGGATCCCATGCGAACGTCGCGCCCGGTTCGGCGCGCGCCGCCGTCCAGTAGTCCGCGTCGTAGGGGCCGATGCGCGCGGCCGGTGCGTAGTGCGAAGGATCGTCGACCGTCGCGACGAGCGTTGCGATCTCCGCGTCGTCCGGCAGCACGTCGCGCAGGTACACGTCGCGGCCGTCCGCGCCGCGCGCGAGCGGCTCGGTATGCGGATCGAAGTCGACTCGGCCGGCCACTGCGTACGCGACGACGAGGGGCGGGGCCATCAAGTAGTTGGCTTGCACCAGCTTGTGGATGCGGCCGGGGAAGTTGCGGTTGCCGGAGAGCACCGCAGCCGCGACGAGCCCGTCGCCCTCGATCCGCGACGCGAGACCCTGCTCGAGCGGGCCTGACTTGCCGCCGCACGTCGTGCAGCCGTAGCCCACCACGTCGAAGCCCAGGGTGCGCAGCGGCTTCATGAGGCCCGCGGCTTCGAGGTAGCGCGTGACCGACTGCGAGCCCGGCGCGAGCGACGTCTTCACCCATGGCGGAGGCGCAAGTCCCAGGCGCACGCAATTGCGCGCGACGAGACCCGCGGCAATCATCACCGACGGATTCGACGTGTTGGTGCACGAGGTGATCGCGGCAATCGCGACTCTGCCGTGCGGTGTCGCCGCATCGTCGCCGCGCCGCACGAACCCGCCTTGCGCGAGCGGCCGCGCGAGCCGCTCGCGAAAATCGACTGCGACCTGCGATAGGGGCATCGTTTCCTGCGGACGCGAGGGTCCGGCCACGGTGGGGCGCGCTTCGGCGAGGTCGATCTCGATCACGCGCGAGTATTGCGGGACCGGCGCATCGCGATCGCGGAAGAGGTGGGCCGTCATCGCATACGCTTGTACGAGACCGACGTGCGCCTCGCTGCGGCCCGTCGCGCGGAGGTAGGCGAGGGTTGCGCCGTCGATGGGGAAGAAGCCGCAGGTTGCGCCGTACTCGGGCGCCATGTTGGCGAGCGTGGCGCGGTCCGGGATGCTCATGCGGGCGACGGCGTCGCCGAAGTATTCGACCGCGCAATCGACCACGCGGGCCTCGCGCAGGCGGCGCGTGACCATGAGTGCGAGATCGGTCGTGAAGACGCCGGGAGGAGGCGCGCCGGTGAGGCGCACGCCCACCACTTCGGGAATCGGAAAGACGTACGCGAGGTCGAGCAGCGCGGCCTCGGCATCGATCCCGCCCACGCCCCAGCCGAGCACGCCCAGGGCATTGACCATGGGCGTGTGCGAGTCGCCGCCTATCACGAAGTCCGGGAACGCCCAGGTGCTCCCGTTCGCCTGCGCCGTGCAGACCACCCGCGCCGCGCGCTCGAGGTTGACCTGGTGGATGATCCCCGACCCGGGCGGATACAGCGTGATGCCGTCGAAGTTGGCCTGGCACCAGCGCAGGAAGTCGTAGCGCTCCTGGTTGCGGGCGAGCTCGCGGGTCATGTTGAACGCGAGGGCATCCGGCGTTCCGGCGCGGTCGACCTGCAGCGAGTGGTCGACGACAAAGTCGAGCGGCACGAGCGTGTCGACGCGGCGCGGATCGCCGCCCCGCGCGGCCACCGCCTCGCGCAGCGCCGCGAGATCCTGCAGCACAGGGATGCCGCTCGAGTCGGGCAGGATCACGCGCGACACGAACAGCGGCAGGTCCTCGCCGACATGCGCGCGCCAGTCGACGACGCTCGCGACCTCGGCTGCACTCACGGCCTGCGGTCCGCGCAACACGTGTGCGCGCAGCACGTTCTCGGCGAGCACGCGGATCACGTACGGGAGTGCGTGCGGCTCGACCCCGCGTCTGCGCAGGGCGGCATTGAGGTCGATCATGCGCAGACCGCCGGCAAGATCGCGCGATGGAACGGAAAGTGTCGACACTAGTGGGGAGCGTGCGTGCCCATGCGTCCAACATTGGACCATGCATGCGGGTTGCCGGGCAAGCCGCGCATGACGTCCAAGTGTTGACACTTTTCCGCCGGCCCGCCAGACTCCTCCGATGCCCGCGTCACGAAGCACCGCCGCAACGCCCGCGCCCGCCGCCGATCACGAGGAGCCTCTTGCCGAGGCCGTGTTCCGCAGCCTGCTCGGCAAGATCTACGACGGCCACCTGGCCGCGGGCGCGCTGCTCAACGAGGCAGCACTCGCCGACGAGTACCGCACGAGCCGGGGACCGGTGCGCGAGGCGGTGCGCCGCCTTCAGGGCTATCGCCTCGTCACGCGCGAGCCGTACCAGCGCGCGCGCGTGGTCGAGCTCACGCCGGACTTCGTGCGCCAGCTCTTCGAGATGCGCATGGCGCTCGAAGGCATGGCATGCAATCTCGCGGCCTCGCGCATCGCGCCGGGCGAGATCGACCGCATCGCGCACGAGCTCGACGCGCAGCGCACGCCGCCGGCGTCGCGCCGCAAAGCCGCGGGGACCCGGGCGTTCGACTTTCACGAGAGTATCGCCCGCGCCTGCGGCAACGAGCGCATCGCCGCCACGCTCTGCGACGATCTCTACCACCTGCTGCGCATCTATCGCCGACGCGGAGGCAGCGTGCCCGACCGGCGGCGGCAGGCCAACGAGGAGCACTGGCAGATCCTGCGCGCGCTCAAGGCGCGGGATGGACCGCTCGCCGAGTCGCTCATGCGGGCGCACATCGGGCGTGCGAACGAGATTCTTCTTCATGCGAGCGCCGGCGCGGTTCCGGCGTGATTGACGGGCCATCATGGGACAACAAGCGCAGAATTTCAGGAAGCTCCTCGACAGCGGCGCGTTCATCGTGTCGCCCGGCGTTTACGACGGCTATTCCATCCGGCTCGTCGAGGCCGCCGGATTCTCGTGCGCTTCCACGAGCGGGGCCGCGATCTCCAACGCGCTCCTCGGCATGCCCGATGCGGGGTCGATGGGGCTCTACGAGAACGTGAATCACTGCCGCCATCTCGCGCGCTCCGTAAGCATCCCGCTGACCGCCGATGCGGACACGGGTTACGGCAACCCGATGAACGTCCACTACACCGTGCAACAGTTCGAGGACGCGGGGGTCGCGGGCGTCAACATCGAGGACCAGGTGAGTCCCAAGCGCTGCGGCCACATGCCGGGCAAGGACGTGGTGCCGCAGGGCGAGATGGTGCGCAAGATCGAGGCCGCGTGCCTTGCGCGCAAGGACGATGCGTTCGCGATCGTCGCGCGCACCGATGCGCTCGCGGTCGAGGGCATCGAGGGCGCGATCCGTCGCGCGCGGGCCTACGCCAGGGCGGGCGCGGACATGATCTTTCCCGATGCGGTGAAGTCGGAGGACGACATCGCCCGCATCGTCGAGGCGGCCGGCGTTCCGGTGACGATCAACATGGGCTTCGGCATTCGCTCGCGTCCCACCACGCCGCTCATCCCGATTCCGCGCCTCAAGGCCCTTGGCGTGCGCCGCATCTCGCTGCCGCGCATGCTGCCGGCGGCGGCCATCAAGGCGATGCAGGCCGCCCTCGCGGTGATGCGCGAATCGATGGAAACCGGCGTGCCCGCCGACCGGCCCGATCTTCTCGCGGGCATCGAGGACATCATGCAGCTCATGGGGTACGACGCGATGCGCGAACTCGAGGCGCGGCTCGTCGTGGCGCCGCTGACCGCGGACTGACCCCGGCTTTCGCGCCTCGATCAGCGCTTTGCATGGGTGCCTTGCCGGGGCGCATCGGCCCCGGGGGCACAATACTGCGATGAAGTCACGCCTCGCGTCACGCCGCGCAATGCTGCGCGCATGTGCGGCCGCCGCCTGCCTGCCGATGCGCGCATTCGCCGCCGACCCGTGGCCGGCCAAGCCCATTCGCCTCGTGGTGCCGTTCACTCCGGGCGGCTCGACCGACATCCTCGGCCGCGCCATTGCCGTCAAGCTGCAGGAAGTGCTGGTCCAGCCCGTCGTCGTCGAGAACAAGGCGGGCGCAGGCGGCTCGATCGGCGCGACCGAGGTTGCGCGCGCGGCAGGAGACGGCTACACGCTGCTGATGGGGCACATCGGCACGCTGGCGGTCAATCCGTCGCTCTATCCCAATCTTCCCTACGATCCGCGCAAGAGCTTCGTGCCGGTGGCGCTCGTCGCGCGCGTGCCGAACGTGCTGGTCGTCAATCCCTCCGTGCCCGCGAAGAACGTGGCCGAGCTCGTGGCCCTCGCCAAGTCCAGGCCGGGCCAGCTGCGCTACGCGTCGGGCGGCAACGGCAGCGCCGCGCATCTCGCGATGGAGTATTTCAAGCTGCGCGCGGGGGTCGACATTCAGCACATCCCGTACAAGGGCACTGCGCCCGCGATCACCGACGTGCTCGGCGGCCAGGTCGAGATGACGATGACCGGCGTGCCCGCGGTGGCTGCGCACGTGAAGGCAGGCAAGCTGCGCGCGCTCGGGGTGTCGGGCCTCGGGCCCGTCACGGCATTGCACGGCGTGCCGACGATCGCCTCGACGATTCTCGACTTCGAGGCGATCCAGTGGTACGGCGTAGTGGCGCCCGCGGGCACGCCGCAGGCGATCGTCGACCGCCTCAACACCGAGATCAACCGCGCGCTCGCGAGCCCCGAGTTGCGGATGCGTCTGGAGGCCGAGGGCGCAGATGCCGCGAACGAGTCTCCAGCTTCGTTCGGCGCGCTGATCGGCAGCGAGATCGCGCGCTGGAAGCCCGTCGTCGAGCGCGCCAACATGAAGCCGGATTGAAGGAGGAGCGCCTCATGGCCAGGAGTGAGTTGCAGGATACAACCAAGGTGCGGGATGCAGGCAAACTGCGCATTGCGCTCGTCGGTTACGGCGAAGTGGGCGGCATCTTCGGCGCGGCCCTCGCGAAGACCGGCGCGCGCGTCGTCGCCTACGACATCCTCGCGAGCGATGCCGCCTGGCTTGCACGGACGCGGGAGCGCGCCGATGCAGCCGGCGTCGCGCTTGTCGCCACCAATGCCGAGGCGGTACGCGGCGCCGATCTCGTGATCTGCGCGGTGACCGCTGCGCAGACGCGCCCGGCGGACGAGGAGATTGCGCAATCGATCGGCAAGGGCGCGTTCGTCGTGGACGTCAATTCGGCATCGCCGCAGGCCAAGATCGCGTGCGCGCGACGGATAGGCGACGCGGGCGGCCGCTACGTCGAGGTCGCGATCATGACGTCGGTTCCGCCTCACGGCATCGCGGTGCCGATGCTGCTGGGCGGTGCGAATGCCGAGGCCGTGCTGCCGCTCCTTGCGGCGCTCGGCTTCAACGCGAGCATCGGGGCCGCGGAGCTCGGCACCGTCTCGGCCGTGAAGCTGTGCCGCAGCGTGGTCATCAAGGGCATGGAAGCGCTGTTCATCGAGAGCATGCTCGCGGCGCGGCACTACGGAGTCGAGGACGAGGTGCTCGCTTCGCTCGCGGAGACCTTCCCCAGTCTCGACTGGGAGCGCCAGGCCACGTGGTTCTGGCAGCGCGTGGCGCAGCACGGCAAGCGGCGCGCGGAAGAGATGCGCGAGGCGGCCGTGACGGTGGGCGACGCCGGCATCGAGCCGCGCATGGCAGGCGCGACGGCCGACGTCCAGGCGTGGATCGCTTCGTTGCGCACGGCCGGGGTGTTCGAGAGCACCGGGCTCAACGCGGATTTCCGCGCGCTGGCGGACAGTGTTCGCGGGAAGGGCCGCGGCAGCGCCTAGTGCGCGGCGCACCGTAGGCCGCGGAGGTCCGTCCGTGGGATGATCGGCGCATGCAACCCGAGCTTCGCCATCTTCGCGCCTTCCTCGCCGTGGCCGACGAGGGCAGCGCCAATCGCGCCGGCGCCACGCTCTACCGTGCGCAGTCCGCTGTGTCGCGCGCGATCCAGAAGCTCGAAGCGGACCTGGGCGTCGAGCTCTTCGAGCGCCGGGCGCGCGGCATGCTCCTCACCGAATACGGCCGCGCGCTCCTCGTTCGCGCGCGGCGTGCGCAGGCCGAGCTCGCACGCGCACGAAGCGAGCTCGCGGCCATCGACAAGGACAGCGTGCGCAACGCGCCCATCTTCGCGATGGTGGCGCACGAGCGGCGCACGCATGCGTTCGTGGCGCTCACCGAGCATCACCACATGCCCTCGGTGGCCGAGACCCTCGGCATCACGCAGCCCGCGGTCAGCATGGCTATCCGCGAGCTCGAGGACAGCGTGGGCGTGCCCCTGTTCGAGCGCACCCCGCGCGGGATGATTCCCACCGAGGCGGGTGCGGCGCTGGCACTGCGCCTGAAGCGCGCGCTTGCCGAGGTGCGGCATGCGGTGGCCGACATCGCGGCGCTGCGCGGCATCGCGCAAGGCACGGTGACCGTCGGCGCGCTGCCGCTGTCGCGCACGCGCCTCCTGCCCGAGGCGATCGCGGGCGTGGTCGCGGCGCACCCGGGCCTTCGCGTCGCCACGGTCGAAGGCTCGTTCGAGACGCTGGCGGCAGGATTGCGCGCGGGCGACCTCGACTTCATCGTCGGCGCATTGCGCCCGCCCGAGTATGCGAGCGATCTCGAAGGCGTCCCGCTGGCCGACGACGCGCTCGGCATCGTGTCCCGCGCGGAGCATCCTTGGGCGCGCCGCAGGCGCATCGCGGAGGCCGATCTCGCGAAGGCGCGCTGGGTGCTGCCGCGCGTGAACACGCCCAACCGCACGCTGTTCGAGCGTGCGTGGAAGGCGCGCGGATTGCCGGCGCCCGACGTCGTGGTCGAGACGAGCGACCTTGCGGTCCTGCGCGGCGTGTTGCGCAACAGCGATCTCGTCACCGCGATTTCGCCGCGGCAGCTGTCCTACGAGCTCGCGGAAGGGTTGCTGCGCGTGCTGCCCATTCCGCTGCCGGATACGCGGCGCGTGATCGGCATCACGCGGCGCGCGGACAGCCTCGTGTGGCCGGGGGCGAAGATCCTGATGGACGAGCTCGCACGCCTGTCGACGTCGATCCTCGCCTGACGCGTGATCAGGTCATGCCCTGGCGCGAGCGCGCCGTGTCGGCCTCCTGCGAGGCACAGAAGGCGAGGAAGTCGCGCGCCGCATCGCGTCGTGACGCCGCGCTGCACACCGCTCCGGCGAACACCGTGACGGACTGGATCGACTCCGGTAACGGACCGAGCAAATCGATGCCGTCTATGCCCAGCAACTCGCTCGCCTGTTGGAAGCCCAGGTCCGCATCCGCGCGTGCGATCAGCATGCCCACCCCGATGCCGGGCGGCGCCTGCACGAGTCGCGGCTGCATTTCGCTCGCGAGACCCCATCGCTCGAGCAGCGCCATGAGATGGCGTCCGCTGGGCCCGGTCGAGTAGCCGATCATGCGCGCGGCACGCACCGCCTCGCGCACGTCCGCTTCGGAGGCAATCGCGGGGCGGGGCAATCCATGGCGGATGGCAACCGCCATCCCGGAGCACGCGACGTCGACGCGGCTCCCGGGATCGACGCGGCCGGACGACGCGAGCCGGTCGATTGCATCGCGGGCAAGCACCACGAAGTCGAAGGCCGCGCCTTCCTGCACGCGCCGCTCGGCGTCGACCCCGCCCACCGACTCGACCGCGACGGCGATCGACGTGCGTTGCTGGTAGTCGCGCGCAAGCTCCGCGAGCAGCGCGCGCACCGCCATCGACGAAATGCCCGAGAGCGCGTTCAATCGATGTAGCGAAGGCCGGCCTTCGCGAGCGGCTCGCGCATGCTGTACATGTCGAGGCCGAGCACGCCGGAGGCGAGCTTCGCTCGCTTGCCGCCTTCGTTCGCTTCGCGCGCCGCGGCGGCCTCGAGGGTCTTGGGCGCCATCGCGCGCGGCACCACGACCACGCCGTCGTCGTCGGCGACCACCACGTCGCCGGGGTTGACGATCGCGCCCGCGCAGACCACCGGCGTGTTGACCGAGCCCAGCGTCGCCTTCACGGTGCCCTTTGCGGAGATTGCCTTGCTCCAGACGGGGAAGCGCATCTCGGTCAGCACGCGCACGTCGCGCACGCCGCCGTCGATCACGAGGCCCGCGGCACCGCGTGCCTTGAAGCTCGTGGCGAGGAGGTCGCCGAAGTAGCCGTCGGTGCAGGGCGCGGTAATCGCGGCGACGACGACGTCACCCGGGCGTATCTGCTCCGCGACCACGTGCAGCATCCAGTTGTCCCCGGGATGCAGGAGCACCGTCACCGCGGTGCCCGCCGCCTGCGCGCCCGCGTAGATCGGGCGCATGTACGTCTGCATGAGACCGACGCGGCCCATGGCCTCGTGCACCGTCGCCGATCCGAAGGTCCCCAGCTTGGCGGCCGCATCGGCGTCGGCGCGGACGATGTTGCGGTATACAACCCCGAGCTCGTGCATGAGTCAATGTCCCCTGGCGGTGAGCGCGCGATCGAGCCGCGGATAGACGCGGCGCGCGTTGCCCTCGTAGATCTTGTGGCGCTGCACGGGGTCGATGCTCGCCGCCTCGATGTAGCGCTTCGTATCGTCGAAATAGTGTCCCGTCGTGGGGTCGATGCCGCGCACCGCGCCGATCATCTCGCTCGCGAACAGGATGTTGTCGACGGGGATGACCTTGGTGAGGAGGTCGATCCCCGGCTGGTGATAAACGCACGTGTCGAAGAACACGTTGCGCAGCAGGTGCTCCTCCAGGAGCGGCTTCTTCATCTCCTGCGCGAGGCCGCGGAAGCGCCCCCAGTGGTACGGGACCGCACCGCCGCCGTGGGGGATCACGAAGCGGAGCGTGGGAAAGTCCTTGAAGAGGTCGGAGGTGAGGCACTGCATGAACGCGGTGGTGTCGGCGTTGAGGTAGTGCGCGCCCGTGGTGTGAAAGCACGCGTTGCAGCTCGTGCTAACGTGGATCATCGCCGGGATGTCGTACTCGACCATCTTCTCGTAGATCGGGTACCAGTGGCGGTCGGACAGCGGCGGCGACGTCCAGTGTCCGCCCGAGGGATCGGGGTTCAGGTTGATCGCCACGCATCCGTACTGCTCCACGCATTTCACGAGCTCGGGAATGCAGGTCGCAGGATCGACGCCCGGGCTCTGCGGCAGCATCGCGGCCGGGATGAAGTTGTCGGGCAGCAGCCGGCTCACCCGGAAGCAGAGCTCGTTGCAGATTGCCGCCCACGTGCTCGACACCTCGAAGTCGCCGATGTGATGCGCCATGAAGCTCGCGCGCGGGCTGAAGATCGTGATGTCGAGTCCGCGCTCGCGCATGAGCCGAAGCTGGTTGCGCTCGATCGACTCGCGCAACTCGTCGTCGGAGATGCGAAGCTCCGACGGCTTGGGTCTGTTGGCGCGGTCGTCGAGGGTGGCAACCTGGCGGTTGCGCCACTCCTCGAGCGCCTTGGGCGCGGTGGTGTAGTGGCCGTGGACGTCGATGATCATGGGATGAGGCAGGTGAAGTGAGCGGGTCGTCAGGCGGGCTTGCGATCCCACGCGAGGCTGCCGCCTTCCCTGCCCGCGACGGAGTAGGCGATCTGCGCGTTGCGCGTCTTCTGGAAATCCTCGAACGACTCTCCGCGCATCGCGGCGTAGATATGGAGGTTCGACACGCCGGTGACGGCACCCAGCTTCTCCAGCATGAAGAAGATGACGCCGTAGTGGATGAGGCCGCGCCAGTCGCGCCGGCGGATGAGGTCGCGCTCCTCCTCGCTCAATCCCGCCGCGGCGAAGCTCGCCTCGGGATCGCGCTTGAAGAGCTCGCGGTGGGCGGGCTCGATCATGCGATGCAGGTAGTCGTTGATGCGGTACGCGGAAACGCTGCGCTCGAGCGTGAACGGGTAGGTGCCGGCCAGGCGCTCGACGCCGGCGAGCTCACGGCGCATGTGCTCGCGGTGGCGCGCCGTGACCGCCGGGTCGGGCTCGCCGGCACCCTCGTAGACGGCGGTGGCGATGCCCGTCATCGAGGGCAGGTAGTAGCCGCGATGCCTGCACGTGACCTTGGCCGGGAGCGCGCCGCGCAGCGTGAGCCACATCACCACCTCGGCGCCCTCGAGACCGCCGCGTTCCGCGTACTCGGCGAGGGTCATGCCGGCGAGCTGCTCGGGATCGTTCTCGAAGAGGTCGAGGAATTTCGCGTCCCACGCGGGGT
Organism: uncultured Alcaligenaceae bacterium; assembly: GCA_964543615.1. Taxonomy (GTDB): domain Bacteria; phylum Pseudomonadota; class Gammaproteobacteria; order Burkholderiales; family Casimicrobiaceae; genus VBCG01. The sequence continues at coordinate 21,970 of CAZIZD010000005.1, forward strand.
TGTTGAATCCCGCGCGTTCGCCGTGCACCTGGTGCGAAAGCCCGCCGGTGGCGACGATGGCGACCCGCAGATCCTCGGGATAGCTCTCGATGGCGCGGCGCAGGGCCTGGCCGAGCTTGTAGAAGCGGCGCGCCTTGGGAACGGGGAACTGCAGCACGCCCATCTGCAACGGCACGAGCTGCACCGGCCACGCGGGCTCGTGCGGACACAGCACGGACAACGGCGAGAAAACGCCGTGGTCGAGCGGGCGATGCTGGAAGAACGACATGTCGAACTCGTCGGCGACGAGCGACTGGCCGATGTGCGCGGCGAGGCCCGGGTGTCCCGCGATGGGCGGCAGGTCACGCGGACCCGCGCCTTCGTCGGCCACGTTCCACTCGGAGCCGATGCCGAGCGCGAACGCCGAGTAGTGGTCGAAGAAGAACGACGTGACGTGATCGTTGTACGTCATGACGAGCACGTCGGGGCGCTGCTCGGCGAGCCATGCGGCGAGCGGCGCGAAGTTCGCGAAGATCGGCGCCCAGACGGGATCGTCCCGCTTGTTCTTGTCGTAAGCGAAGCCGATCGTGGGGGTGTGCGAAGCGGCGATTCCGCCGATGATGCGCGCCATGGCGTCTCGGGTCCTTGCGGGCGATGGACGAAGTGTGCCGCAAGCCGGCGGATTGCGGGGTTGCGTCCGGCTTGCCGGGGTTTGCCGAATGCTTATCGGCGACGCGGTCCCCCACCTACTCGAGCTTCACCCCCGCACCCTTCACCACCTTGGCCCATAGCGCCGTTTCGTCGGCGAGGAGCCTGGCCGACTTCTCGGGATCGGCGGCAACCACGGTGAGGCCGAAGTCGTTCATCTTCTCGGTGACCTCGGGCGTGGCGAGCACCTTGGTCAGCGTGTCGTAGAGCTGGGTCACGATGGCGCGCGGCGTCTTCGCGGGCGCGACGAAACCCAGGATGATCGTGCCGTCCACGCCCTGCACACCTTGTTCCGCGAACGTGGGCACGTCGGGCAGCGACTTGAGGCGCGCGGTGCCGGTGATGCCGATCGCGCGCAGCTTGCCTGCCTTGATGTGCGGAATGGCCGTGCCGGGCACCGCGAAGAGCACCGGCACCTGGCCGCCGAGAACGTCGGTCACCGCGGGTCCCGCGCCCTTGTAGGGAACGTGGACGAGGTCGATGCCCGCCGAAGACTTGAGCATCTCCGCCGCGAGATGCACCGGGGTTCCGTTGCCGGCCGACGCATACGAGATCGATCCCGGCTTGGCCTTGGCCAGGGCGATGAGCTCGCCCACGTTCTTCGCGGGAAACGCGGGATTGACCACCAGCACGAGCGGGCCGCGCGCGATCAGCGAGATCGGGGTCAGGTCGCGCTGCGCCTCGAAGGGCATCGACGGATAGAGCGCAGGATTGGTCGCGAGCGCCGTGTCGAAGAGCGCGATCGTGTAGCCGTCGGGCGGCGACTTGGCGACGGCGTCGAGGCCGATGTTGCTGCCCGCGCCGCCCTTGTTCTCGATGACGATCGGCTGCTTCAGGGCCGCACTCCATCCGGGCGCGGTCATGCGCGCGACGGCATCGCCCACGCCGCCCGGAGGATAGGGCACCACGAGGCGGATGGGCTTGGCGGGATACGCGTCCTGCGCGTGCACCGGGAACGCGACGATGAGGGCGACGGCGAGCGCCGCCACGATGGCCAGAGTCTTGTCGATCTTCATGCATGCCCCGCGGGAAGGAATCGAGGATCGCCCAGGCGGTACCGCTCGAAGGCGAGGTCGAGGTCGCGCTTGTCCTCGGCAGCAAGGCCGGGGAAGGGTGCGCGGACGTACGCGTTGCGCAGGACGCGCTGCTTCATGAGCACGTACTTCACGCGCACGCGATAGTCGCGCAGCGGGGCGCGCCAGCAGATGCGTGCGAGCGGGCCCAGGCGGTTCCACAGCGCATAGGCCTCCGTGGCCCTGCCGGCGGCCGCGTGCGCGTGCATCTCGACGAGCGCGGCCGTGGCGGTCGCCGCAAAGCCGATCAGCGCGCCGTCGCAGCCCATGAGCATCGCTTCCAGGATGAAGGTGTCGCTGCCGGTCAGCACGCCGATCCTGCGCGGCGCCGCGGCGGCCTCCTCGATGTTGGCGAGCGTGTTGTCGACGCTGAACGAGGCCTCCTTGATCGAGACCACGCCGTCGATCTTCGACAGGGCCGTGATCGCGCCGCGCGGGTACTGCGCGACGTTGTTCTGGAACGCGACGACCGGCACGCCCGCGCTCTGCGCGACGGCGCCGTGGTAGTCCTCGATCATCGCGACGGTGACCCCGCCCATGAAGGCGGGGACGGGCGGGAACACGACGATGCCTTCGGCGCCGGCATCGACGAGGCGGCGCGAGAAGTCGCGCGCGGCCCGCGTATTGGTCACGCTCAATCCTGCGAGCAACGGGCAGGCACCCGCGACCGTGGCCCTGCAACGGCGCACGTTGTCGAGCTGCTCGTCGGCGTCGAGCGAGCTCACCTCGCCGATCGCCATGTTGATCGCGATGGCGGCGGGACGCGCCTGCGCCACCTGCGCGACGTAGCGCGCGGTCGTGTCCCAGTCGATGGCGCCATCCTCGTGGAAGGGCTGCACGGTCGCGGCGATGATGCCGGCGGCCAGTGGGTTCGCGATGGGGCTCGTCATGGTCCTCCTCGCTCTTGGTGCCTCGGGGCCCGGTCCCTTGGGTCTTGGTCCCTGGGGGTCCGCGGCATCTTATACTGCACGGCGCACAAGGCGGCCGCCGGGCCGCCGTTGCGTACGTAACTGTCGGAACCAACGGAGGAAACGGAATGCTCGCCAATCCCCGCGTCGTCGTATGCGCCCTCACGCTCGTGCTCGCCGGTGTCGTGCCCGGCCCCTGGTCCGCGGACGCGTCCGCGCAGGCGCCTGCCGGTTACCCGGGCAAGTCCATCCGCTTCGTCGTGCCCTACGCGGCGGGCGGCCTGCCCGATACGGTGGCGCGCGTGATCGCGCAGCGCCTGCAGGAGAGGGTGGGGCAGTCCGTCGTGGTGGAGAACAAGCCCGGCGCCAACGGCGCGGTCGCCGCCGCGGCCATCAGCCAGAGCGCGGCCGACGGCTACACGTTTCTCGTGACCGACGGATCGATGTTCTCGATCAATCCCAGGATCTACGCGAAGCTCGACTACAACCCGTCGAAGGACTTCATACCGGTCGCGCTGATCGCGCGTGCGCCGCTGTTCCTCGCGGCGGTTCCGGGATTGCCCCCGAATTCGTTCAAGGACTTCGTCGCCTACGTGAAGGCCAATCCGGGCAAGGTGAACTACGGCTCGTCCGGCATCGGCAGCACGCATCACCTCACGATGGAAGCGCTCAAGGCCGAGTACAAGCTCGACATGGTGCACGTTCCGTTCAAGGGCACCGGACAGTCGGTGCCGGCACTGGTCGGGGGCCAGGTCCAGGTGCTGTGGTCCGCATATCCGTCGCTGGCGGGCTTCGTGAAGGACAATCGCGTGAAGCTTCTCGCCACCAACAGTGCCAAGCGCTCGCCGCTGGCGCCCGACGTGCCTGCGATAGCCGAGTCGGTGACGGGCTTCGACTTCGCGCCGATCGTCGGCATCCTCGCGCCCGCGGGCACGCCCAAGGGCATCGTCGACAAGATCGCGGCCGAGGTGGTTGCCGTCACCGCGATGCCCGAGACGCAAAAGCAGCTGGCCGCCGCGGGCATCGAGGCGGTGGGCGGTGGATCGGACGACTACGCGAGGGCCATCGCCGACGAGAACGCGCGCATGGCACGCGCGGCCGAAGCGGCCGGGATCAAGCCCGAGTAATTCGACGCGGGCAGGCGCATGGCCGAGGCGCTCAATCCGGATCTCACGCTGCCGCTGCGCGTCACGGGTGCGCGGGCCATTGCTCGCGACATCCGCGAGTTCACTCTCGCGCACGGCGAGGGCGGGACGCTCCCCGCGTTCACGCCGGGTTCTCATCTTCTCGTGCAGGCGCCCAGTGGCGCGACTCGCCGCTACTCGCTGGCCTGCGCGCCGGGCGAGGACTGGACGATCGCGGTGAAGCGCGAGAGCGGCGGGCGCGGCGGATCGATCAGCATGGTCGACGACCTCGCGGTAGGCGATCGCGTGTACGCGTCGCCTCCGCGAAACGAGTTCGCGTTGCGCGAGAACGCGCCGGGGTACCTCTTCATTGCGGGAGGCATCGGCATCACGCCGCTCCGCTCGATGGTGCGGCACCTCGCAGCTGCCGGCGATCGCCCGTGGAAGCTCTTCTACCTCACGCGCGATCCCGCTGCCACCGCGTATCTCGACGAGTTCTCTTCGCCGGATCTGCGGGGCAAGGTCGTCGTCCACCACGACCAGGGCGATCCTGCGCAGGTCTACGACCTCTGGCCGGTGCTCGAGAAACCGAAGGGCGCGCACATCTATTGTTGCGGGCCCAGGGGGCTCATGGACGCCGTGCGCGACATGACGGGCCACTGGCCCGCGTCGGCGGTGCACTTCGAGGACTTTGCCGCGCGCACCACCGCACGCGCGGGCGAGGACAGGCCCTTCGTCGTGCGCTTCGAGGGCGAGGCGATCGAAGTGCCCGCGGAGGCCTCCATCCTCGAGGCGCTGCGCGCGAAGGGACATCGCATCCCGAGCTCGTGCGAGAGCGGGACCTGCGGATCGTGCCGCATGAAGCTCGTCGCGGGGGAGGCCGATCACCGCGACCTCGTGCTTGCCGAGGACGAGCGCGCCACGAGCATCATGGTGTGCGTGTCGCGCGCGCGCTCGCCCGAGATTGCGATCGACCGATGACGGCACTTCGACTCGGTGCGGCCGGCCTCGGGCGCGCGTTCATGCTGATGCTGCCCACGCTCGCCGCGCATCCGCGGGTCAGGCTGGTGGCCGCTTCCGACCCGCGGCCTGAGGCGCGGCGCGAGTTCGAGCGCGAGTTCGGCGGGCGCTCGCACGCGACCTTCGAGGCGCTGTGCGACGACCCCGATGTCGATGCGATCTACATCGCGACGCCGCACGAGATGCACGCGGCGCACGTGATCGCCGCTGCCCGCGCGGGCAAGCACGCGCTGGTCGAGAAGCCCATGGCCATCACGCTGCCCGAGTGCGACGCAATGATCGATGCCGTGCGCCGTGCGGGGACCACGCTCGTGATCGGCCACAGTCACTCCTTCGACCTGCCGGTGCTGCGCACGCGCGAGCTCATCGCGCGCGGCGATTACGGTGCCGTGCGAATGATCACCGCGATCAACTACACCGACTTCCTCTATCGCCCGCGCCGGCCGGAGGAGCTCGATACGGGCAAGGGCGGCGGCGTGGTGTTCAGCCAGGGTGCGCACCAGGTCGACGTCGTTCGCCTCCTGGGCGGCGGGCGCGTGCGCAGCGTCCGGGCGCACACGGGACGCTGGGATCCGTCGCGCCCGACCGAGGGCGCGTACGCGGCGCAGCTCACCTTCGAGGACGGCACGTTCGCCTCGCTCGTCTACAGCGGCTACGCGCATTTCGATTCGGACGAGCTCGTCGGCGGGATCGGCGAGATGGGGCACCGCAAGGATCCCGCACGCTACGGGGCGAGCCGTGCGGCGTTGCGGCAAGGCATGTCCCCGGAGGAAGAAGCTGCACTCAAGTTCACGCGCACCTACGGCATGACCTCGGCGCATGCCGCGCCGCCCGTTGCGCACAACCAGTTCGGATTGGTCGTCGCCTCGTGCGAGCGCGCCGACCTGCGGCCCATGGCCGACGGTGTCATGATTTACGATGACGCCCGCGCGTGGCTCGATGCACTGCCGCCACCCACGGTGCCGCGCGCGGAAGTGGTGGACGAGCTTTGCGACGCGATCGCGGGCCTGCGTCCCGCGATCCACGACGGGGAGTGGGCGACGGCCACGCTCGAGGTGTGCCTCGCCATCATCGAGTCGGCGCGCACCGGACGCGAGATCGCGATGACGCGCCAGGCCGCGTTGCCAAGGGGTTGAAGGAGGACTCAAGCCATGCTGACCAGTGAAGAGAACGAGCTCCTGTGCCGCGTCGAGGGCGACGCGCCGATGGGACAACTGATGCGCCGTCATTGGCAGCCGGTGTGCCTCCTGGAAGAGGTGAGCGAGCCCGACGGCAAGCCCGTGCGCGCGAAGATGTTCGGCGAGGACCTCGTCGTGTTCCGCGATACGGACGGCCGCGTCGGGGTGATGGACGAGTTCTGCCCGCACCGTCGCGCGTCGCTCTACTTCGGGCGCAACGAGGAGTGCGGCCTGCGCTGCCTCTACCACGGCTGGAAGATGGACGTCGAAGGCAACGTGGTCGAGATGGTGTCCGAGCCCGCCGAGAGCACGATGGCGCAGAAGGTGAAGCACAAGGCCTACCCGGTGGAGGAGTGGGGCGGCTTCGTGTGGGCCTACATGGGACCCAAGGAGACCATGCCAGCCTTCCGTCCGCCGCCGTGGGCCCCGACGAAGGACACGCGCGTGAGCGTGGCCAAGGCCATCGTGCCGTGCAACTGGGCGCAGGTGCTCGAAGGCGCCATCGACTCGGCGCACAGCTCGAGCCTGCATTCCTCGGACATGGTGCCCGCGCGCGTGGCGAGCGCGGAGGCCACCGAGAACACGTGGCTGCGTCCGTCCACGGACAAGGCGCCTCGGCTTGCCGTCGAACGCGGCGGCTACGGCTTCCGCTACGCGGCGATCCGGCGGCCGATCGTCAACGCGGCCAACACCGACTACGTGCGCTGCACGGTGTTCGTGGCGCCCGCGACGGCGCTGATCCCGCCCAACAACAAGTACAACGTCGCGAACATCAACGTGGCGCGCGACGACACGAGCACCGCGTTCTACTTCATCGCGTGGGGGCATCCGCACAACACGCCCGATACCGAGACGTGGCGCAAGTTCCTGCGCCAGCGCGTGGGCGTGGATCTCGACACCGAATATCGGCCGCTGCGCAACCTCGGCAACGACTTCTGGCAGGACCGCAACGCGATGAAGGCGGGCAACTTCACGGGCATCACGGGCTTTCCCAACCAGGACATCGCGATGTGGGTCACCATGGGCCCGATCGCCGACCGCACGCAGGATCGCCTCGGCGCGAGCGACCTGGCCATCGTCGAATTCCGCAAGCAGATGGTGGCCGCGGCGAAGGACTTCGCGGCGGGCAAGCCCGCGATCGGCACCGGCGAGCTCGCCATCCCCGCGAAGGTCTGCTCGTTCCAGGCCATCGTGCCCAAGGCGGTGGACTGGAAGGCGCACGACGTGAAGCCCGTGTGGGAAACGCCCGGTCCCGTCCTCGAGCCGTCGTACAACATCTGAACGGAGCGGGAAACGCGTGTCCAAGCTCAAGCTCTCGCTCGCCTGCTGGAACTACGATCGCACGCGCGCGCTCGCGGACGGTTCGGTGCAGCCGGATGGCATCGACCTCAACTACCTCGACCTGCCGGTGGAGGAGACGTTCTTCCGGATGCT